>NZ_JBSHBN010000015.1:0-85685 GCF_053612025.1 Kitasatospora sp. NPDC054768 | reverse complement strand
CCGCCCCGGCCCGAGGCCCCCGGCCTTGGGCGTGGGGCTGGGCCGGCGGGGGTGCCCCCCCGCCGGGCGGCCGCCGGGGCCCCCGCCCGGGCGCCCCCCGGGCTCGGGCCGTCGAACCGGCCGAGGGGCCGTCAGCGGCCGCCCATCAGCCGGTACATGCCGATCGAGTCGTGGGTGGCGGTGTCCGCGAAGCCGAACTTCTCGTAGAGGAAGCGCGCGGGTCCGTCCGCGATCAGCGAGACGTACGCGGTGGCGGGGGCCCGGCGCTCCAGTTCCTCGGTGAGCGCCGCCATGATGCGCTTGCCGAGGCCGCGGCCCTGGTGCGCGGGGTGGACGCAGATGTCGGTGATCTGGAACGCGGTGCCGCCGTCGCCGATGATCCGCCCCATGCCGACGGGCTCGCCCTCGTGGTGGAGGACCACGCCGTACCAGGTGTTGGGGAGGGCGAGCGCGACCGCCTCGGGGGCCTTGTCGGAGAGGCCGGCGTCGGTGCGCAGGCGGCGGAAGACCTCGACGGTGGGCACGCCGGGACGAAGCTCGTAAGGGTCGCTCACTGGATTCATAGCTTACATGCTACCCGCTCGGCGCCGTCGCCCGGCTCCGGCCGCTCGGGTGAACGCGCGGCGCGACATGCCGGACGCGGCGGGGGGCCGCGAGGGCGGAAGCGATGATCACCGGGTTCCCGGAGCACCCCCCGTCGGAGGCGGACATGCGGATTCTTCTCCTCGCCAGCGCGTTCAACAGCCTCAGCCAGCGGCTGCACGCCGAACTGCGCGACCGGCGCCACACCGTGGACCTCCAACTGGCCGGTGACGACGAGGAGTTGCTCGACGCGGTGCGCCGGCTCAAGCCCGACCTGGTGCTCGCCCCGATGCTGCGCACCGCGATCCCGCGGGAGCTCTGGTCGCAGCTCACCTGCCTGATCGTCCACCCCGGCCCGCCGGGCGACCGCGGCCCCTCCTCCCTCGACCGGGCGATCCAGGACGGCCGCACCGAATGGGCCGTCACCGTGCTCCAGGCCGAGGCGGAGATGGACGCCGGCCCGGTCTGGGCCTCGGCGCCCTGCCGGCTGCCGGAGTACGGCAAGAGCGACCTCTACCGCAACGAGGTCGCCGACGCGGCGGTGGCGGCCGCGCTGCTCGCCGTGGAGCGCGTCGCCTCGGGCACGTACGCGCCGCAGCCGCAGTCCGGCCCCGGCTGGAGCGGTGCCGTGCGCACCCGGCCCGTCCTGCGCCAGGAGGAGCGCCGGATCGACTGGGCGGCCGACAGCACCGAGGCGGTGCTGCGCAGGCTCCGCGCCGCGGACTCCCGGCCCGGGGTGCTCGACGAGCTGTGCGGCGGCACCTGGTACCTGCACGGCGGGCACCGCGAACCGGTGTTGCGCGGCTGCCCGGGCGACCTGCTCGCCACCCGGGCCGGGGCCCTGTGCCGGGCCACCACGGACGGTGCCGTGTGGATCCCCGAACTGCGCCGCCGCACCCCCGGCGGCCCCGCGGGCGTCAAGCTCCCCGCCGTGACGGCGCTCGGCGGCCTGCTCCCCGCCCTGCCGGAGCTGGCGGCGCCCCTGATGCCGGGCGAGCAGGACGGCCCCGTCTGGTCGGACCTCCGCTACCAGGAGGACGGCCCGGTGGGCTTCCTGCGCTTCTCCTTCCCGGGCGGCGCGATGTCCACCGGCCACTGCCGCCGCCTGCTGGCGGCCTACCGCTTCGCCGTCGCCCGCCCGACCTCGGTGCTGGTGCTCGGCGGCGGCCGGGACTTCTTCTCCAACGGCATCCACCTCAACGTGATCGAGGCCGCGGCGGACCCGGCCGTCGAGTCCTGGGACAACATCACCGCGATGGACGAACTGGTCGACGCGGTGCTCACCACCACCGACCGGCTGGTGGTCGCCGCCGTCGGGGGCAACGCGGCGGCCGGCGGGGTGATGCTGGCGCTGGCGGCGGACGAGGTGTGGTGCCGCGGCGGCTCCGTCCTCAACCCGCACTACCGGCTGATGGGGCTGTACGGGTCCGAGTACTGGACGTACAGCCTCCCGCGCCGCCTCGGCGCGGCGGCGGCCGAGCGGCTGACCCGCCAGGCGCTGCCCGTCTCCGCGGCCACCGCCGAGCGGATCGGCCTGGTCGACCGGGTGCTCGCCTGCGGGCCGGAGGAGTTCGGGCCGTCCACGGCCCACCTGGCCGGGCTGCTCGCCGCCTCGCCCACCGCGCACCAGCGGATCGCGGCGAAGAAGGCCGCGCGCGAGGCCGACGAGCGGACGAAACCGCTCGACGCCTACCGGGAGGAGGAGCTCGCGGTCATGCACCGGCAGTTCTTCACACCCGAATCGCCGTATCACGCGCTGCGTTCCGCGTTCGTCCACAAGCGCCCGGTGCCGACGGGGCCCGCCGCGCGACCGTGACCCGAACGGCCCCGCCCGGCTTGCCTCCCCGGGGCCCGGCGCGGGCCGCGCGGACCGGCGCCCGGCCCGGACCGTTGCTATGACTGGCTTCGAGCCATTCCCTCAGGCTCCCATCCCCGAGGAGGCATCCTCATGGGTGCTGCAACAGCTGCAACGACTGCAACAGCTGCAACCACCGACACCGACGTGGTGCACATTCTCTGGATCAACGCGGGCCTCAGCTGCGACGGCGACTCCGTCTCGCTGACCGCCGCGATGCAGCCCAGCATCGAGGAGATCGTCACCGGCGCACTGCCCGGCCTGCCCAAGGTCGCGGTGCACTGGCCGCTGATCGACTTCGAGTGCGGCCCGGTCCAGGGCGCGGACAACTTCGTCGAGTGGTTCTTCAAGGCCGACCGCGGCGAGATCGAGCCGTTCGTGCTGGTCGTCGAGGGGTCCATCCCCAACGAGAAGATCAAGAAGGAGGGCTACTGGTGCGGCTTCGGCGACGACCCCGCCACCGGTCAGCCCATCACCACCAGCGAGTGGCTGGACCGGCTCGCCCCGAAGGCGACCGCCGTGGTGGCGATCGGCACCTGCGCCACGTACGGCGGCATCCACGCGATGGCCGGCAACCCGACCGGCGCCATGGGCGTGCCGGACTACCTCGGCTGGGACTGGAAGTCCAAGGCCGGGCTGCCCATCGTCTGCGTGCCGGGCTGCCCGATCCAGCCCGACAACTTCGCCGAGACGCTCACCTACCTGCTGTACCAGCTGGCCGGCTCCGCGCCGATGATCCCGCTGGACGACAAGCTGCGGCCCGCCTGGCTGTTCGGAGCCACCGTGCACGAGGGCTGCGACCGCGGCGGCTACTACGAGCAGGGGCAGTTCGCCACCGACTACGGCACGCCCGAGTGCCTGGTGCGGCTCGGCTGCTGGGGCCCGGTCGTGAAGTGCAACGTCGCCAAGCGCGGCTGGACCAACGGCATCGGCGGCTGCCCGAACGTGGGCGGCATCTGCATTGCCTGCACCATGCCGGGCTTCCCGGACAAGTTCATGCCCTTCATGGACCCGCCGCCCGGTTCACGGGTCTCCACCAACGCCAGCAGCGCGTACGGCGCGCTGATCCGGCGGCTGCGCGCGATCACGCTGAACACGCTGGACAAGGAACCGAAGTGGCGTCACTCCGGCCGCCACCTGACCACGGGCTACCGCCCGCCCTGGTGACCGCCGCAGGGCCGCACACCGCCCGGTGTGCGGCCGCCGACGGCCCACGCCCGCTCGACGACCCCCCGCCCGCTCGCCGGGGCCCGCTCCCAGAGACAAGGACACGACAGCAACGATGGCAACACCGACCACCAGGGCGGCCGGCGACGGCAGCGGCCTGACCGAGATGTCCTGGGACCCGATCACCCGCATCGTGGGCAGCCTGGGCATCCACACGAAGATCGACTTCAAGCAGAAGCGGGTCGCGGAGTGCTACAGCACCTCCTCGGTCTTCCGCGGCTACAGCGTCTTCATGCGCGGCAAGGACCCGCGCGACGCCCACTTCATCACCAGCCGGATCTGCGGGATCTGCGGCGACAACCACGCCACCTGTTCGGTCTACACGCAGAACATGGCGTACGGGGTGAAGCCCCCGCACCTGGGCGAGTGGATCATCAACCTCGGTGAGGCCGCCGAGTACATGTTCGACCACAACATCTTCCAGGAGAACCTGGTCGGGGTCGACTACTGCGAGAAGATGGTCCGCGAGACCAACCCCGGCGTCCTGGAGCAGGCCGAGCGCACCGAGGCCCCGCACGCCGGCGACCACGGCTACAGGACGATCGCCGACATCATGCGCTCGCTCAACCCCATCGAGGGCGAGTTCTACCGCGAGGCGCTCCAGGTCAGCCGCTACACCCGGGAGATGTTCTGCCTGATGGAGGGCCGCCACGTGCACCCCTCCACGCTCTACCCGGGCGGCGTCGGCACCGTCGCCACGGTGCAGCTGTTCACCGACTACCTGACCCGGCTGATGCGCTACGTCGAGTTCATGAAGAAGGTCGTGCCGCTGCACGACGACCTCTTCGACTTCTTCTACCAGGCCCTGCCCGGCTACGAGGAGGTCGGCCGGCGCCGGGTCCTGCTCGGCTGCTGGGGCAGCCTCAACGACCCGGACCACTGCGACTTCACCTACCGCAACATGACGGACTGGGGCCGGCGGATGTTCGTCACCCCCGGCGTCGTGGTGGACGGCAAGCTCGTCACCAACGACCTGACGCAGATCAACCTGGGTATCCGCATCCTGCTCGGCAGCTCCTACTACGAGGACTGGCAGGGCAAGGACCTGTTCGTCACCCACGACCCGCTGGGCAACCCCGTCGACCCCCGCCACCCGTGGAACCAGCACACCATCCCCGCCCCGCAGAAGCGGAACTTCGACGACAAGTACAGCTGGGTGATGTCCCCGCGCTGGTTCGACGGCAAGGACCACCTCGCCCTCGACACCGGCGGCGGCCCGATCGCCCGCCTGTGGTCCACCGCCCTGTCCGGACTGGTCGACATCGGCTACGTCAAGGCCACCGGCCACAGCGTGCAGATCAACCTGCCCCGCTCGATGACCAAGCCCGAGGTCACCTTCGAGTGGAAGATCCCGCAGTGGAGCAACGCCATCGAGCGCAACCGCGCCCGCACCTACTTCCAGGCGTACGCGGCCGCCGCCGCCCTGCACTTCGCCGAGAAGGCGCTCGACGAGGTCCGCGCCGGGCGCAGCCAGACCTGGGAGCGCTTCGAGGTGCCGGACGAGTCGATCGGCTGCGGCTTCACCGAGGCCGTGCGCGGCGTGCTCTCGCACCACATGGTGATCCGCGACGGCAAGATCGCCAACTACCACCCGTACCCGCCCACCCCGTGGAACGCCAGCGTCCGGGACAGCTACGGCACGCCCGGCCCGTACGAGGACGCGGTGCAGAACACCCCGATCTTCGAGGAGAACCCCCCGGACACCTTCAAGGGCATCGACATCATGCGCGCGGTGCGCAGCTTCGACCCCTGTCTGCCCTGCGGCGTGCACATGTACGTCGGCGGCGGGCGCACCGTGCAGACCATGCACGTGCCCACCGGCCTGAGCGGGCTCACCGCATGACGGCCGAGCGGACCGGGCAGCGGATCCACGAGGCCCTGGACGCCCTGGCCGGCAGCGGCGCCGAGCAGGCGGGCGAGCAACTGGTCCGGGAACTCATGGAGTTCTACGGCCAGGGCCTGGCCAGGATGGTCCCGGCGCTGCCCCCACCCGCACTGGACCGGATGCTGGACGACCCGGCCGTCGCCGGGGTGCTGCTCCTGCACGACCTGCACCCCGAGGACCTCCCCGCCCGGATCGACCGGGCACTGGCCGCCCTGTCCGAGCGGGTCGAGGTGGTCGGCTTCGACCCGGCCACCGGCGTCCTGCGGCTGCGCCGCACGGCCACCGGCTGCGGCTGCGGCGAACAGGAGGTGGAGGCCGTCCTCGCCTGCCACGCGCCCGAGGTGACCGCCGTGGAACTGGAGCGCGCCCCGCAACTGCTCCAGATCGGCACCCGCCCGCCGCAGCCGGCGGAGGCCCGATGAACACCCGCCGGATCTCCCGCGACGGAACCGCCCTGCTGCACCGGCTGCGCGAACCGGCCCCGCCGCGCCCCGAGCAGTGCGCGTTCTGCGGCCGGGACCTGCCCGCCGGCCACCGCCACCTGGTGGACGTCGAGGAGCGCGCCCTGGCCTGCGCCTGCACCGCCTGCAGCCTGCTGTTCCAGCAGCCGGGCGCGGCCGGCGGCCGCTACCGCACCGTGCCGGACCGCTACCTCGCCGATCCGGCCCGCGAGTTGGACCAGCAGGCCTGGTCGGTGCTGGGCATCCCGGTCGGCACCGCCTTCCTGTTCCGCAACACGGTGATGGACCAGCTGCTCGCCTTCTACCCCGGCCCGGCCGGCGCCACCGAGAGCGAGCTGGACGAGGCGACCTGGCAGCGCGCCCTCGGCGGCAGCCGGCTGGCCGACGCCCTGGAACCGGACGTGGAGGCGCTGCTGCTGCGCCGCACCGAGGAACGCGTGACGTGCTTCCTGGTGCCGATCGACGTCTGCTACGAGCTGGTCGGCCGGCTGCGGCGGTGCTGGCACGGCTTCGACGGCGGCGCCGAGGCACGGGCCGAACTCGACGCGTTCTTCGCGCGGCTGGCCGACCGGGCCCGCCCGCTGCGGGCGGAGGTGACGGCGTGACGGCCCTCGCCTTCGCCTGCACCGGCGTGCGGTCCGACCCGTACGCGGCCGGGCCGACCCTGGTGTTCCGGCTGCGCATCACGGCCCCGGCCGACACCCGGGTGCACGCCCTCGCCCTCCAGTGCCAGCTGCGGATCGAACCGGGCCGCCGGCCGTACGGCGACGCCGAGGGCGAGCGGCTGACCGACCTGTTCGGCGAGCGGCAGCGCTGGGCCACCACGCTCAACCCGGTCCAGTTCGCCACCGTGCCGCTGCTGGTGCCCGGCTTCACCGGCGGCACGGAGATCGACCTCTCGGTGCCCTGCACCTACGACCAGGAGGTCGCCTCGGCCCGCTACTTCCGGGCGCTGGACGGCGGCGAGGTGCCGCTGCTGCTGCTCTTCTCCGGCACCGCCTTCTCCGGCCCCGGCGGCTTCCAGGTCAGCCCGGTGCCCTGGGACCGGGAGGCCCGGGTGCGGATGCCGGTGCGGGTCTGGCAGGAGGCGATCGACCGGCACTTCCCCGGCAGCGGCTGGCTGCGGCTGCCGGAGGACGTCATGGACGAGCTGCTGGCCTACCGCTCCCGGCGGGCCCTGCCCTCCTGGGAGGCGACGGTGCGCGAGCTGCTCGCGGCGGCCGCGATCGGGGGGACGGTCCGGTGAGCGGCTTCCCGGAGCGGATCGAGCGCGGCTTCACGGCCGCCCGGCAGGTCGCCGACGCGGTGCTGCTGGAGGGCTACGTGCTCTACCCGTACCGCGCCTCGGCGGCCAAGAACCGGCTGCGCTGGCAGTTCGGCGTCCTGGTGCCGCCCGAGTACACCGCGGTCGGCGGCGAGCACTCCCACCAGCGCACCGAGTGCCTGATGGAGGCGCGCGGCGGGGACCTGCTGGCGGTCGAGCTGCGTTTCCTGCGGGTCCAGCGGCGCACCGTCGAACGGGCCACCGCCGCCGGCTTCGAGTCGGTGGAGCGCCTGGAGCTGGCCGACCGGGATCTCGTCGAGTGGGACGAGGGCGCCGAGGAAAGGGTCGAACTCCTGGTCCCGGTCGAGGAGGTGGACGGCGAGGGGGTGCAGCGGCCGTTCCGGCTGCCGGGCGTCGGCGAAACCGGTCTGGTGCACGAGGACGGCGCCGTCGTCGGCCGGGTGGTGCGACGCCGCGAACAGGTCGACGGCCTGGTCTGGCTGCGGGCCGAGGAACTGCCCGGCCCGTACCGGGCGCAGCGGCTGACCGTGGAGGTGGAGAACACCTCCCCCTGGAGACCGCCGCGGGGGGCCACCCGCGACCAGGCCCTGCCGCACTCGCTGGTCTCCGCCCACCTGCTGCTCGGGCTGGAGCACGGACGCTTCCTGTCCGTCACCGACCCGCCCGAGTGGGCCCGCCCGGCCGTCGAGCGGTGCCGCAACGAGCGCACCTGGCCGGTGCTGGCCGGGCCGGACGGCGACCGCTCGGTGGTGCTGTCCTCGCCGATCATCCTGGAGGACCACCCGCGGATCGCCCCGGAGAGCCTCGGCACGCTGTACGACGCCACCGAGATCGACGAGATCCTGGCGCTGCGGACGGCCGCCCTGACCGAGGAGGAGAAGCGGGAGGCCCGCGGCACCGACGAGCGGGCCGGCGCGGCGATCGACCTGGCCGAGTCCATGCCCCCCGAGGTGCTGGAGCGGCTGCACGGGGCCATCCGCGGGCTGCGCGAGGTCACCGGCGGCGGCGCCGTCGACGGCGGCGAACAGCCCTGGTGGGACCCGGGCGACGACCCGGCGGTCGACCCCGAGCGGGACCGGGTGCTGGTCGACGGCCACGAGGTCGGCGCCGGCAGCCGGGTCCTGCTGCGGCCCGGCCGGCGGCGCACCGACGCCCAGGACCTCTTCCTGGACGGGCGGACCGGCGTCGTGGAGGCGGTGCTGCACGACCTGGACGGATCGGTGCACCTGGCCGTCACCGTGGAGGACGACCCGGGCGCCGACCTGTGGCGGGCCCAGGGGCGGTTCCGCTACTTCCAGCCCGACGAGGTCACACCGCTGGAGGGATCGTGACGACGGGCTCGACGGTGCTGGTCGCCGGGGTGGGCAACATCTTCCTCGGCGACGACGGCTTCGGGGTCGAGACCGTCCGGCGGCTGTCCGCCCACCCGCTGCCGGCCGGCGTCGAGCTGGCCGACGTCGGCGTGCGCGGCGTGGACCTCGCCTACCGGCTGCTCGACGGCTACCGCACCGCCGTCCTGGTGGACGCCACCTGCCGGGGCGGGGCGCCCGGCACCGTCTACCTGATCGAGGCGGACACCGGAGAGCCGCTGGAGGTGCCGGTCCTGGACGGGCACCGGATGGGGCCGGACGCCGTACTGGCGCTGCTGGCCACGCTCGCCGCCGGCACCGGCGGCGAGCCGCCGGAACGGGTGCTGGTGGTCGGCTGCGAGCCGGCGTCGCTGGAGGAGGGCATCGGGCTGAGCGAGCCCGTCGCCGCCGCCGTGGAGGAGGCGGTCCGAGTGGTCCTGCGGGTCGTGGACGAGGCCGCGCAGCCGGAGAAGGAGACAACACCATGCTGAGGAAACTGTTCTGCGTCGCCCTGCTGGCGGCAATCGGCGCACTGGTCTGGCAGAGCCTGCCGGACATCAAGCGGTACCTGCACATCTCCCGGATGTGAGCCGTGTGAGCCGTGTGAGCCGATGTGACCGGATGTGATCCGAGGTGGGGAGCGGATTGCTGCGAACGGCGCAGCCCCGCGTGCGGTGGCGGCGCGGCTGCGGGCCGACGCCGCCACCGCGCCCTGTAATGGGGCGCGTTGCCGCCCGCTCCGGGAAGGGACCCATGCACGAGATGTCGATCGCCGAAGCCGTCGTCGAGCAGGTGGACACGGCCGCGCGCGAACACGGGGCCCCCGGGGTGGCGCGGGTGCGTCTGCGGGTCGGGGAGCTGGCCGGCGTGGTGCCCGAGGCCCTCGACTTCTGCTTCGAGCTCGCCTGCACCGGAACGTTGGTGGCGGGCGCCGTGCTGGACACCGAATCCGTCGCGGCCCGGGCCCGCTGCACCCCCTGCGCGGTCGAGTGGGCGGTCGGCATGCCGCCGGACCTCGGCTGCCCGAGCTGCTCCGGCGGTGGCGGCGTCGAGCTGCTGTCCGGCCGTGAAC
Organism: Kitasatospora sp. NPDC054768; assembly: GCF_053612025.1. NCBI lineage: Bacteria > Bacillati > Actinomycetota > Actinomycetes > Kitasatosporales > Streptomycetaceae > Kitasatospora > Kitasatospora sp. NPDC054768. The sequence goes on along the minus strand of NZ_JBSHBN010000015.1, from coordinate 75,969 downwards.
TGCAGATCCTCGACGTCCAGTGGGCCGAAGCCCGGGACGTCCGGGCCGAGGTCCGGGACGTCCGGGCCGAACAGAAAGGCTGATGCCGATGTGCCGCACGGTCGACCTCCGTCAGGCGGTCCTCGCCCGCAACGACGACAGCGCCCGCCGGCTGCGGGAGGCGCTGGAGGCGCGGGGGACGGTCGCGGTGAACCTGCTGTCCAGCCCCGGCAGCGGAAAGACCGCGCTGCTGGAGGCCGAGCTGGGGCTGGCCCGGCGGCGCGGGGTGGAGGTCGCCGCGCTGACCGCCGACCTCGCCACCGAGAACGACGCCCGCCGGCTGGCCCGCTCGGGCGCCCCGGTGAAGCAGGTGCTCACCGACGGGCTCTGCCACCTGGAGGCGCGGATGCTCGCCGGGCACCTGGACGGCTGGCTGCCGGCCGAGTGCCGGCTGCTGTTCGTGGAGAACGTCGGCAACCTGGTCTGCCCGGCCTCCTACGACCTCGGCGAGACGCTGAGGGTGGTGCTGGCCTCGGTGACCGAGGGCGAGGACAAGCCGCTCAAGTACCCGACGGCCTTCGGGCTGGCCAACCTGGTGCTGGTGACCAAGACGGACCTCGCCGCGGCGGCCGAGTTCGACGAGGCGGCGTTCCTGGCCAACGTCCAGCGGGTCAACCCCGGGGTGACGGTGCTGAACACCTCCGCCCGGACGGGCGAGGGCGTCGGGGCGCTGCTGGACCGGGCGCTGGCCGTGCTGGAGGGGGCCGAGCCGCACCGGCCGGTGATGTCGGCGGCGCCGCACGACCACGGGCACGCGCACGACCACGGGCACGCGCACGACGACGGGGATGAGCGCGGGGACGGGCACGATCACGATCACGACCACGGGCACCACCACGGCCGCTCCGCCGTGGGGGAGCGCGCGTGACGGCCGGTCACCCCGGGCTCGACCGCGAGCGGCGGCGGGTCGCCGTCCGCGGCCTGGTGCAGGGGGTCGGCTTCCGCCCGTTCGTCCACACGCTGGCCGGTGAACTCGGCCTGGCCGGCACCGTCACCAACACCGGCGAGGGCGTCCTGGCCGAGGTCGAGGGCAGCCCGGACGCCCTGGACGCCTTCTGCCGGCGCGTGGCCGGCGACGCGCCGCCGCTCGCCCAGGTGCACTCGGTGGAACACGCGCCGCTCGCCACCACCGGCGCCACCGGCTTCCGCATCGTCCCGTCCAGCCCCGACGGCCCCCGCACCACCCTGATCCCGCCCGACACCGCCGTCTGCGCCGACTGCCTGGCCGAACTCGCCGACCCGGCCGACCGCCGCCACCGGCACCCCTTCATCAGCTGCACCAACTGCGGCCCCCGGCACACCATCGTCACCGGCCTCCCGTACGACCGGGCCAACACCACCATGGCCGGCTTCCCGATGTGCCCGGACTGCGCCCGGGAGTACACCGACCCCGCCGACCGCCGCTTCCACGCCCAGCCCGTCGCCTGCCACGCCTGCGGGCCGGCACTCGCGCTGACCGTGCCCGGACGCCCCGGACTCGCCGGGGAACAGGCCCTCACGGAGGCCCGACGGCTGCTCGCCGAGGGCGCGATCCTCGCCGTCAAGGGCATCGGCGGTTACCACCTCGCCTGCGACGCGCGCGACACCGCGGCCGTCGCCCTGCTGCGCCGGCGCAAGCGGCGCGGCGACAAGCCCTTCGCCGTGATGGCCCGCGACCTCGCCACCGTCGAACGCCTGCTGCCCGTCGACCCGGTCGAGCGGGAACTGCTCACCGGGCCCGTGAGGCCGATCGTCCTGCTCCGCCGCACGGGCCTGCCGGTGCCCCAGACGGTGGCCCCGGGCAGCCCCGACCTCGGGGTGATGCTCCCGTACTCGCCGCTGCACCACCTGCTGCTCGCCGCCCCCGGGCCGGACCTGCTGGTGATGACCAGCGCCAACCTCTCCGGCGAGCCGATCGTCACCGAGGACCGGGAGGCGCTGGAGCGGCTCGCCCCGCTGGTCGACGGCTGGCTCACCCACGACCGGCCGATCCACGTCCCCTGCGAGGACTCCGTGGTGCGGGTGGTGGACGGCGAACAGCTTCCGCTGCGCCGTTCGCGCGGGTACGCGCCGCTCCCGATCCCGCTGCCGGTGCCCGTCCGCCCCGTCCTGGCCGTCGGCGGCGACCTCAAGAACACCTTCGCGCTGGCCCGGGACGGCTACGCCTGGCTGTCCGGCCATATCGGCGACATGGACGACCTGGCCACCCTGCGGGCCTTCGAGCGGGCGGTCGAGCAGCTCGGCACGGTCAGCGGCGTACGGCCCGAACTGCTGGCCGCCGACCGCCACCCCGGCTACCGCTCGCTGCGGCACGCCGAGCGGACCGCCGCCGGCCGGCCGGTGCACCGGGTCCAGCACCACCACGCCCACATCGCCGCGGTGATGGCCGAACACGGCCTGGACGGCGGCCGGCCGGTGCTCGGGGTGGCCTTCGACGGCACCGGCTACGGCGAGGACGGCGCGATCTGGGGCGGCGAGGTGCTGCTGGCGGACTACGACGGGTTCCGCCGTCTCGCCCACCTCCGGTACGTGCCGCTGCCCGGCGGGGACGCGGCCGTCGAGCGCCCCTACCGGACGGCGCTCGCCCACCTGCGCGCGGCCGGGCTGCCCCGGCTGCCGCAGCTGCCGCCGGTCCGGGCCTGCGAGGGCGAGGAACTACGGCTGCTGGAGCGCCAGTTGGATCGCGGGCTGAACTGCGCGCCGACCTCCAGCATGGGCCGGCTGTTCGACGCGGTCTCCTCGCTCGCCGGGATCTGCCAGCGGGCCGGGTACGAGGCCCAGGCGGCGATCGAACTGGAGGCGGCGGCCTGCGAGTTCAGCCGCAAGGACGGTCCTGTGCGCGGGGCAGCGCAGCGGGCGGGCGGCTACGCGTTCGGCCTGTCGGCGCGGGCGGACGGCTGGATCGCCGACCCCGGGCCGGTGCTGGCCGCGGTGGTGGCCGACGTTACCGCGGGTGCGCCCGCCGGGCTGGTCGCCGCCCGCTTCCACGGCGCGGTGGCCGAGCTGGTCCGGCGGATCTGCGCCGCCGTCCGGGAACGGCACGGCACCACCACCGTGGCCCTCAGCGGCGGGGTCTTCGCCAATGCGCTGCTCTCCTCCGCCTGCGCGAGCGGGCTCGGGGAGGACGGCTTCACCGTACTGCGGCACCGCCGGGTGCCGCCCAACGACGGAGGGCTGGCACTGGGCCAGCTGATGGTGGCCGCCCGGTCGGCGGCCACCCGGGAGGAGTGAGCGCGGATGTGCCTGGCGGTGCCCGGCAGGGTGACGGAGATCGGCGAGCGGGACGGGACCAGGATGGCGGTGATGGACTTCGGCGGCGTGATCAAGGACGTCTGCCTGGAGTACCTGCCCGACCTGGCGGTGGGGGACTACGCGATCGTCCACGTGGGCTTCGCGCTGCAGCGCCTGGACGAGGAGTCGGCCCGGCGTACCCTCGCCCTCTTCGAGGAACTCGGGCTGTTGCAGGAGGAGTTCGGCGACCCGTGGGAGGCCGCCGGGGCGGCGGCGGGTGCGGTCGGAGCGGCGGAGGAGACCGAGGAGGCCGGACGGTGAAGTACCTGGAGGAGTTCCGCAACCCCGAGCTGGCGGCCGGGCTGCTCGCCGACATCAGGGCGACGGTCACCCGGCCGTGGGCGCTGATGGAGGTCTGCGGCGGCCAGACGCACAGCATCATCCGGCACGCCATCGACCAACTCCTGCCGGACGAAGTCGAATTGATCCACGGGCCGGGCTGCCCGGTGTGCGTCACCCCGTTGGAGATGATCGACCGGGCACTGGCGATCGCCGCCCGGCCGGGGGTGGTCTTCTGCTCCTTCGGGGACATGCTGCGGGTGCCCGGCACCGACCGGGACCTGTTCCGGGTGCGCGGTGAGGGCGGCGACGTCCGGGTGGTGTACTCGCCGCTCGACGCCCTGCGGATCGCCCGGGAGAACCCGGACAAGGAGGTGGTCTTCTTCGGCATCGGCTTCGAGACCACCGCCCCGCCGAACGCCATGGCCGTCCACCTGGCCAGGAAGCAGGGGCTGCGAAACTTCAGCATGCTGGTCTCCCACGTCCGGGTGCCCCCCGCGATCGAGGCGATCATGGACTCGCCGGACTGCCGGGTCCAGGGCTTCCTCGCCGCCGGACACGTCTGCAGCGTGATGGGCACCGACGAGTACCCGGCGCTCGCGGAGCGCCACCGGGTGCCGATCGTCGTCACCGGCTTCGAACCCCTGGACATCCTGGAAGGCATCCGGCGCACCGTACGGCAGCTGGAGCGCGGGGAGCACACCGTCGACAACGCCTACCCGCGGGCCGTCCGCCCCGAGGGCAACCCGGCGGCCCGCGCCATGCTGGAGGACGTCTTCGAGGTGGGCGACCGCGCCTGGCGGGGCATCGGGGTGATCCCGCGCAGCGGCTGGCGGCTCTCGCCCCGCTACCGGGACCACGACGCCGAACACCGCTTCGACGTCTCGGGGATCACCACCCGCGAACCCGCCGAGTGCCGCAGCGGCGAGGTGCTGCAGGGGCTGCTGAAGCCCCACCAGTGCGAGGCCTTCGGCACCGTCTGCACACCGCGCACGCCGCTCGGCGCCACGATGGTGTCCAGCGAGGGGGCGTGCGCGGCGTACTACCTGTACCGGCGGCTCGGCGTGCCGGGTGCGACGTCCGTCCGGATGCAGGACGTTCAGGAGACCCAGGAGGCGAGCCGCGTTGGCTGACACCGAACTGCTCACCGAGGCGCCCGCCGGACCGCTCGCCGGACCGTCCGCCGAACCGGACGTCGGTCGGCCCGACTTCTCCGGCTGGAGCTGCCCGCTGCCGCTGCGCGACCACCCCCGGGTGGTGATGGGCCACGGCGGCGGCGGGGCGCTGTCCGCGGAACTGGTGCAGAACCTCTTCGTGCCGGCCTTCGGCGGCCCGGTGCTCGCCGGGCTCGGCGACTCCGCGGTGCTGGAGCTCGGCGGGGCCCGGCTCGCCTTCTCCACCGACTCCTACGTGGTGCGGCCGCTGTTCTTCCCCGGAGGCTGCATCGGCGACCTCGCCGTCAACGGCACGGTCAACGACCTCGCCATGAGCGGGGCCCGGGCCGCCTACCTGTCCTGCGGCTTCATCCTGGAGGAGGGGGTGGAGATGGCGGTGGTGGACCGGGTCGCCAGGGCGCTCGGCGCCGCCGCCCGCACCGCCGGGGTCGAGATCGCCACCGGGGACACCAAGGTGGTCGAGGCCGGGCACGGGGACGGCGTCTACCTGAACACCGCGGGCATCGGGATCGTCCCGGCCGGGGTCGACATCCGCCCGCAGCGCGCCCGGCCCGGCGACGTGGTGATCGTCAGCGGGCCGATCGGGCTGCACGGCGTGGCGATCATGAGCGTCCGGGAGGGACTGGAGTTCGGCGTCGACGTGCGCAGCGACAGCGCGGCGCTCGGCGGCCTGGTCGAGGCGATGCTCGCGGCCACCGCCGACCTGCACGTGCTGCGCGACCCCACCCGGGGCGGCCTGGCGGCGGCGCTCAACGAGATCGCGGCCGCCGCCGGAGTGGGCGTCGTGCTCAGCGAGGCCGCCGTCCCCGTCCCGGAGCCGGTGGCCAACGCCTGCGCGGTGCTGGGCCTGGACCCGATGTACATCGCCAACGAGGGCCGGCTCGTCGCCTTCGTCCCGCGCGGCCCGGCGGACGCCGTGCTCGCCGCCATGCGCGCCCACCCGCTCGGCGCGGAGGCGGTGGTGATCGGCGAGTGCGTCGAGGAGCACCCGGGGATGGTCGTGGCCCGCACCGGCTTCGGCGGCACCCGGGTGGTCGACCTGCCGATGGGCGAGCAACTGCCGCGGATCTGCTGACGGCGCGCCCGCTGCTGCCGCCCCGGGAGACGCCTCCCGGGGCGGCGGTCCGTCGTTCCGCCCCGGCCGGTCAGCCCAGGAAGCGGTGCAGTGAATCCGCCAGGGCCTCGACGAAGCCCTCCCGGACCTCCTCGGCGACCAGGTCGAGGGACAGGTACGGGTTGAGGTCCTCCAGCTCGACCAGGAGCAGGCTCCCGTCCGGCGCGCGGCAGGCGTCCACCCGCTGGATCCCGTGGGCGAGCGTGTTCCAGTCGACGAAGCTCCGCGCGAACGCGAGGTCGGCCGCGTTCGGCTCGTACGGCTCCAGCACCCAGCGCCGGGCCGGATCCGGCGCGTGGAGGGCGTACTGGAAGGCGTCGTCCACGAAGTAGAAGGAGACCTCGTAGCGGAAGTCGATCCGCGGCTGGACCAGCACCTCGCCCCACGCGTCGAGCCCGTCCAGCTCGTCGCGGGTGAGGAAGCGCAGGCCTATGCTGTCCGCGCCCTCCCTGGGCTTGACCGCGTAGCGGTCGGCGGCGGGCAGCCGGTCGAGGTCCTGCGGCCGGTCGACCGTGGGGATGACGGGGCGGCCCGCCTCGGTCAGGTCCAGCAGGTACCCCTTCCCGGCCATGTCGCCCCGCCCGGTCAGCGGGTTGTAGACCCGCACGCCGTCGGCCAGGGCCCGGTCGCGGAAACGGGCGTACTCCTCCCGGTAGTGCAGCACCGGACCGCTGTTGCGCACCACGACCGCGTCGAAGCGCCCCATCAGGGCCCGGGCGTCCAGCGGGTGGCACAGGGCCAGGTCGAACCACTCCCGCAGCCGGGAGGTGAGGAAGACGTCCTCGTCGCCGTACCGCCGTCCGCGGGCCGGGTAGGCCAGGTCCGTCACGTACAGCAGGCTGGGCCGGTCGGGCACGGGTTCTCCCTCGGTCGGTGGTGGGGGAGTGAATCTACCGGGCCCGCCCCGGCTCAGCCCCGTGCGCCCATCAGGGCGGTCACGCAGACGTCCAGCCGCTCCTCCACCGCTCGCGTCGTCGGTTCCGTCCGCCCGGTCTCTGTACGAGATGCTCCGGAGCGGGGCCCCGCTTGGCTCGACCGGGCAGCAGGGCCGACCGGCCCAGGCCGGTGGGGATCGGCCGGGACCGGGGAGGCGGGCCCGGTCGGCCGCCGGCGTCGACGGCCGACCGGCCGGACCGCGTCAGGCAGAGCCGCCGTGGCCGCCTCCGCCGGGGGTGCGGATCTCCAAGGCGTCCCCGGCAGCGACCTCGGTGGTGCCGCAGCCGGGCAGTTCCTCGACGGTGCCGTCGGCGCGCAGGACGCGGTTGGCGCCGAGCGTGCCCGGGAAGCCGCCGGCGAGGCCGTACGGCGGGACGCGGCGGTGGCTGGTGAGCAGGCTGACCGTCATCGGTTCGCGGAAGCGCAGCCGCCGCAGGACGCCGTTGCCGCCGTGCCGGCGCCCGTTGCCGCCGCTGTCCGGGCGGACGGCGAACTCCTCGACCAGGACCGGGAGCCGCCACTCCAGGACCTCCGGATCGGTGAGGCGGGAGTTGGTCATGTGGGTCTGGACGGCGTCCGCGCCGTCGAAGCCGGGGCCGGCACCGGAACCGGAGGCGATGGTCTCGTAGTACTGGTGCTCGGCGTTGCCGAAGCTCAGGTTGTTCATCGTGCCGGATCCCTCCGCCTGCACGCCGAGCGCGGCGTAGAGCGCGCCGACGATGGCCTGCGAGGTCTCGACGTTCCCGGCGGCGACGGCGGCCGGGTACTCCGGGGCGAGCATCGAGCCGGGCGGCACGACGATCCGCAGCGGGCGCAGGCAGCCGTCGTTGAGCGGGATGTCGTCGGCGACGAGGGTGCGGAAGACGTACAGGACGGCGGCGGTGACGACGGCGGAGGGGGCGTTGAGATTGCCGTCGAGCTGGGGCGAGGTGCCGGTGAAGTCGATGGTGGCGCTGCGGTCCCGGCGGTCGACGCGCACGGAGACGGCGATCACGGCGCCGGAGTCGGTCTCGTAGCGGTACGAGCCGTCGCTCAGCCCGTCCACGGCGCGGCGCACCGCCTGCTCGGCGTTGTCCTGGACGTGCCGCATGTAGGCCTGGACGACGTCCAGGCCGAAGTGCCCGATCATCGCGTTGACCTCGTCGACGCCCTTGCGGTTGGCGGCGATCTGGGCGCGCAGGTCGGCGAGGTTGGTGTCCGGGTCGCGGGACGGGTACGGCGCGTCGGTGAGCAGCCGGAGGGTCTCCTCCTCGCGCAGCCGCCCGTCCACCACCAGCGGCCAGGTGTCGAAGAGCACGCCCTCCTGGTGGATCTCGCGGCTGTCGGCGGGCATCGAGCCGGGAGAGGTGCCGCCGATCTCGGCGTGGTGGCCGCGCGAGGCGACGAAGAACAGGACCTCGTCGCCGTCCGGGTCGAAGACAGGGGTGACCACGGTGATGTCGGGCAGGTGGGTGCCGCCGTGGTACGGGTCGTTGACGGCGTAGGCGTCGCCCGGGCGCAGCTTCGGGCCGAGACGGCGCAGCACCTCCTTGACGGTGGTGCCCATCGAGCCGAGGTGGACGGGGATGTGGGGGGCGTTGGCGACGAGGTTGCCGTCCGGGTCGAAGAGCGCGCAGGAGAAGTCGAGCCGCTCCTTGATGTTGACCGACTGGGCGGTGGATTCCAGTCGGGCGCCCATCTGTTGGGCGATCGCCATGAAGAGGTTGTTGAAGACCTCCAGCAGCACCGGGTCGGCGGCGGTCGGGACGGCCTCCTCGGCGGTGGCCCCGACCTGCTCGACCAGGAGGTGTCCGGCGGTGGTGACGGTGGCCTTCCAGCCGGTGTCCACCACGGTGGTGGCGTTGGCCTCGGCGATGACGGCGGGTCCGGTGACGGTGTCGTCCGCGCGCAGCGATTCGCGTTCCAGCAGCGGGACCCGCCGCCACCGGCCGCCGGCGTACAGCCGGACGGCGACGGGCTCGGTCGGGGCGGCCGCGGGGGAGAGGGTGCCGAGTTCGGGCTGCTCGGTGAGGCCGGTGCCCTCGACGGCGAGGGCCTCGATCACCAGGGGGCGGTCCATCAGGAAGGAGTAGGTGGAGCGATGCCGCTCCTCGAAGTCGGCCCGCATGGCGGCCGGTTCGCCCAGCGGTACGGTGATCGTGGTGTCGGTGCCCTGGTAGCCCAGCCGGACCCGGCGGGCCAGCTGGATCCGTCCCTGCGGGACGCCCTGATCGCGCAGCTCGTCGGTGGCGGCGTGCGCCAGTTCGTCGGCGAGCCCCAGTACCGCTTCCATCTCCTCCTCCGCCAGGGGCCGTTCGACCGCATGCTCGCGCAGGACGGTGGTGTCGGCCAGACCGATGCCGAGGGCGGACAGCACCCCGGCCATCGGCGGGACGAGGACGGTGCGGATGCCCAGTGCCTCGGCCACGGGGCAGGCGACCTGGCCGCCCGCGCCGCCGAAGGTGGTCAGGGCGTAGCGGGTGACGTCGTGACCTCGCTGGACGGAGATGCGCTTGATCGCGTTGGCGATGTTTCCCACCGCGATCCGCAGGAAGCCCTCGGCCGCCTCCTCGGCCGACAGGTCGCCGATCCGTTCGGCGAGTTCGATGAATCGGCGCCGCGTCAGCCGGGAGTCGAGCGGTTGGTCGCGCTTCGGGCCGAAGACCTGCGGGAAGTGCTCGGCCTGGATGCGGCCGAGCAGCAGGTTGGCGTCGGTGATGGTCAGCGGCCCGCCGCTGCGGTAGCAGGCCGGTCCGGGGTCGGCGCCGGCCGAGTCCGGACCGACGCGCAGGCGTTCGCCGTCGAAGCGCAGCACCGAGCCGCCACCCGCCGCGACGGTGTGGATGGCCAGCATCGGTGCCCGCAGCCGTACCCCGGCGACCTGGGTGGTGACCACCCGCTCGTACGCGCCCGCGAAGTGCGAGACGTCCGTGGAGGTGCCGCCCATGTCGAAGCCGATCACCCGCTGGTGGCCGGCCAGCGCGGACATCCGCACCATGCCGACGATGCCGCCGGCCGGGCCGGACAGGATGGCGTCCTTGCCCCGGAAGTGCCCGGCCTCGGCGAGGCCGCCGTTGGACTGCATGAACAGCAGCCGGACACCGGCGAGTTGGTCGGCCACCTGCCGGACGTAGCGGCGCAGCCCGGGATGGAGGTAGGCATCCACCACGGCGGTGTCTCCGCGCGGCACCAGCTTCATCAGCGGGCTCACCTCGCTGGACAGGGACACCTGGTCGAAGCCGAGCCGCTCGGCGAGCCGGCCGATCTCCCGCTCGTGGGCGGGGTGCAGGTAGCTGTGCAGGCAGACCACGGCGACCGAGCGGATGCCGTCGTTCAGGCAGTCGCGCAGGTCCTCGGCGAGCCGGTCGAGGTCGGGCGGTCGTAGTACCTCGCCCTCGGCGGTGATCCGCTCGTCCACCTCGATCACCCGGGTGTACAGCGGCTCGGGCAGCACAATCTCGCGGGCGAAGATCTGCGGCCGGTTCTGGTAGCCGATCCGCAGGGCGTCCGCGAAGCCACGTGTGATGACCAGTGCGGTCGGCTCGCCGGTACGTTCCAGCAGGGCATTGGTGGCGACCGTGGTGCCCATCCGGACGGAAGCGATGGTCGCCCCGGGCGGCAGGAGGGCCCGGATGCCGGCCACGGCCGGGTCCCGGTAGCGGGCCGGGTCGTGGGAGAGCAGCTTGTGGGTGAGCAGCCGGCCGTCCGGGTCGAGCGCGACCACGTCGGTGAAGGTCCCGCCCCGGTCCACCCAGAACTGCCAGCCCCTGGCTGCCATGACCGGCTCCCTCCGCCGTGCCGCGTGGCACCCCGTGCGTGAGTGGCCCTGCGCACGAGTATCCGACCGGGCGAACCGGGCGGGCAAACGGAACATACTGGGCGTGAAAGGCCGATCCCGGAGGAAGCGGGACGTAGCGATGGCGATCACGGCGGTGGGAGTGCTGCGGGAGACCGTACCGGGCGAGCGCCGGGTGGCCCTCGTGCCCGACCTGGTGCCGGCCGTCCGCCGCCTCGGTGTGACGGTCCTGGCGGAGCCGGGCGCAGGCCTCCTCGCTGGTCACCACGACGACGACTACCAGGCTGCGGGTGCCGTCCTGGCCGGACGCGACGAGGTGTTGCGCCGTGCGGACGTGCTGCTCGGCATCCGTCCCCCGAGCACCGACCCGGTGCGCGAACTGCGCCCGGGGCAGGTACTGGCCGCTTTGCTGCGGCCGCAGCGGAACCCGTTCCTGGTCCGGCAGTGGGCGGACCGGGGCGTGACCGCGATCGGCCTCGACCTGGCGCCCGACCTGCCGGCCGGGTACCCGCTGGACGCCGGGGCCTCGCAGGCCAGGGTGGCGGGGTACCGGGCGGTGCTGCTCGCCGCCGAGCGCCTGGACCGCTGCCTGCCGCCCTGGGGCACCACGGACGGGCTCTTCGACCCGCTTCGGGTGCTCGTGGTCGGCGCCGGGCATGCCGGTCTGCAGGCGATCGACACCGCCTGCCGGCTGGGCGCTCCGGTCGGCGCGGTCGAACCGCGGCATCGCGAGCGTGCGGCTGCCGCCGCGCTGGGAGCCGACCTGCTGTGCCTGTCCGGTGTGCACCCGGCGGTGGACGACCGGGAGCTGTGGCAGTCCCTCGACCGGGACCGTGCGGCGTGGGTGGCGGGGCTGGCCGAGGCGTCGGTGCGGTACGACCTCGTGGTGACGGCCCTGACCGGGCCGGACGGGACGCCCCCGGTCCTGCTCCGCACGGCGACGGTGGCCCGGCTCCGGCCCGGCTCGGTGCTGGTGGACCTGGCGGCGGGCCCGGAGGGCGGCAATGTCGAGGGCGTCCTGCCGGACACCACGACGCTGGTCGGTGACGGCATCACGGTGATCGGTGCCGGCGAGCTCGCCGCGCAGGTGCCCGGGACCGCCTCGCGTGCGTACTCCCACAACGTGCTGGCGCTGCTGGAACGCCTGCTGCGGGGCGGCCCCGGCACGGAGGACCCGGTGCTCGCCCCGATGCTGGTGACCGACCGGGGCGCGGTGCGGCACGAGCCGACCAGCAGGCTGCTCATGGAGGCGACCGCCGTCGCGGGCCTGCCGTGAGATCCCGGACCCCGGCCCGCGCGCGGTTTCAGGGCCCGGGGTGGGGGAACAGCGCCGCGTGGCGGGCGATCGCTCCCGCACGGTCGGCGCACTGCTGGTAGCAGCAGGAGAGCAGCACAAGGTCGGTGGCGTCCACCGGATCCATCCGCTCGGTACGGAGCAGCAGCTCGTACAGGAGCCGTTGCCGTTGGCCGACCTCGTGCAGCTCCGCGAGGACGTCCGCGACGTCCTCGGGGGCGCCGGATTCCAGGGCGTGGGCGGACCGTTCGAGTGAGTCCAGCGCCGCGTCGGCGATCCCGTGCAGCGGAGCCCGTAGCCGTTCGATGAACGGTGGCCTCTCCTGGCGCGCCCAGGCGGCCTCCAGCAGCCGTTGCGCCAGGTCCGCCAGGGCCTCGACCTGGCACCCTACGTGGACGCCCAGGACGACCCCGGCCCGTCCGCCGGGAGCCGCGGCGGCGTCCTCCTCGATCCGTGTCAGCAGTTCCGCGAGGGCCTTCTCGGCCACCGGGACCCCAGCCCCGCTGTCGGCCGGATCGGTCAGTACGGCCGTCGCGCCGCGCAGAGCGGTGTGCGCCAGTCGCACCAAGGCGGCCGACTCGCCGATGAGGGCGGGGTACCCGCCGTCTCCACCGTCAGACATCCCGTTCACTCCTGTTCCCGGTCTCCCGACCAGTCTCGCCCCGCCGCAGCGGACGTGCCTCGGTGCCCGGGGCGAGGGCGGGCGGGGTAACCCGGTGCTCGGATCGGTGCTCGAGGGCCCGGCCCTGCGCCGGGCCCTCGTCCCGGCCACCCGTGCTCAGACCAGGCCGGCGCCCCATGCGCGGGCGCGGTCGAGTTCGCCGGCGCGCAGTGGTCCGTCGTTGCCCTCCACGATGAAGCCCTCGGGTTCGGCGACCACGTCGTCGTGGTGGTGGGAGAGCCGGTGGGCGATGCCGTTGGCCGCGCCGCCGGCCCTGGGCATGTCGACCCGGGTGTCGAACGCGGCGACGTAGGCGCCGGACCCGGTGGTCGGAAGGTCGTGGAACCAGGCTCGTAGGCCCGGGCCCTCGGCGGTCTCCCGTGCTTCGGCGGCGGCCTCCTCGCGACCCTCCTTGTGCCCCTCGGCCGCGGCGGCCATCCGGCGGCTGATCCCGGAGGACATGCCGTGCATGTGCGTCGGTCCGCCGACCACCAGCAGGTCCGCGGACCGGGCGGTGTCCGCGTTCGCCTCGGACACCGGGAGGCAGTCGACGGCCGCCCCGGGGTCGGTCCGGCGGACACCTTCGGTGATGGCCTCGGCGACCTCCCGGGTGTCGCCGTACACGCTCTCGTACACGATCACGGTGTGCATGGTCTCCACCTTTCGTCACGTCCAGGCTCGCGCCGCGCGGGCGGTCAGGACCTGGGCCGTTCGGCCCGGATCGGACCGCCGGGCGGGCATGTCCGCACGAGAGCGGGCGTCGGTTCCCGGTTCAGGGCAGGTCGGAGGGCACCGTCACGACAGGGCAGTGGGCTCGGCGGAGCAGGCCGTGGGGTACGGAGCCGAGGCGCATGCCGGTGAAGCCGCCGTTGCCGCGGCGGCCGACGACCACCGCGAGGGCGTGTTCGGAGGCCAGGGCGAGCTCCTCGACCGGGTGGCCGTGCACGACTTCGTGGGTCACGGTCACGTCGGGGTGGTGTTCGTGGTGACCCGCGGTGGACTCGAAGATCATCCGGCGCAGCATCCGCTCGGTGGCGGGTTCGTCCAGGTTGCCCACCGGCGGGCGCTGCCAGACCCACAGGACGCGCAGCGCGGCCCGGCGCTCGTCCGCGTACGCGAAGGCGAAGTCGACGGCGGGCTGCGAGGACGGGCTGCCGTCCACGCCGAGCACGACGTACGGCGGGTCCTGGGTGGTGTGCTCGGGGTCGCGGACCACGACCACCGGACAGTGCGCCTGGGCGCTGACCGGGACGGCCACCGAGTAGGTGCTCAGCGCCTCCTCGACCCGGCTCAGCCGGCGGGAGCCGAGGACGACGAGCGCGGCGTTGCGGGACTCCCGGCACAGTGCGGGTGCCGGGACGTCCTCGGCCACCACGGTGGTCACGTCCAGTCCGGGGTGGCGCTCCCGGGCCAGCGTGGCGGCCCGGTCCAGCGCCCGGTCGGCCCGCTCGCGCAGGGCCTTGTGGTAGCGGCCCTCGTCGAAGGGCCGGAACTCGCGGTACAACGACGGCACGGCGTGCACCGCCCGCAGTGGCAGGCCCCTGCGGGCGGCCTCGTCGGCCGCCCAGGCGGCGGGCATCGAGCCGGTGTCGAGGGCGTCGACGCCGAGGACGACGGGACGGCCGGGGCCGTCGGGGCTTGCGGAGTTCATGATGGTCCTCCTCGGTCCGGTGGTCCCGGTGACTTCGGTGAGGTCGATGATGTGGACCCTGTTCCCACGCCAGGCAGCTCCGCCTTGCGCCGCGAGGGCCGACCGGCCCGGTCGTCAGATCCCGTGCTTGAGCAGCCGGGCGGTCGTGAAGCCGACGGCTCCGGCGAGGACGGGCGCGGCCAGGTCGGACCGGCCGAGCGGCACGGTGTCGAGCAGGCCGCGCAGGAGTGGGAGGTAGAGGGCGGCGGCCGCGACCACCGCGGCGAGCAGCAGGACACGCTGCCACACGCCGGAACCGAGGATGTGCTGGTCCGGTGGGCGCGGGGCCGGGTCATCGCGCCGGGCGAGGCGGGTTCCGCGCCCATGGCCACGCCCGTGAGGCCGTGGGTGAGCAGGTTGATCCAGAGGATCTGGCAGCGCCGCCACGGCGCTTTCCGCCCGGACCTCCTGGACCACGCCCACGGTGGTGTTCACCACGACCACCAGGGCGATCACCACCGCGTCCGGATGGTCGCCGATCGCCACCGTCAGCGCGACGGCCGCGAGCAGCACGGTGATCAGGGGGTCGCGCAGCTGGGCTGCCACCCGGGCCCACAACGGCACCCGGCGGTCGGCGACGACCTCGTTGCGGCCGTGTTCGCCGAGCAGTCGTGCGGCCTCGGCGCCGGTCGGCCCGCGGGCCCGCGGGTCGGCGGAGACGGTCACGGCGGAGGCCCGTCAGTCGGCGAAGAGGTGCGGTTGTGGCGGGACGGTTCGAGTGGGCGACGGCTCGTGGTCGAAGTGGTGGATCCGGGCGTCCGGCCCGGGAAAGTACTCGGTGACCCGGTCCTCGTCGGACCAGCGGACGTCGTACGGCGGGCTGCCGTCCGGGTGGTGCAGCCCGACGATCTCGCCGTCCCGGCGGGCCGCGCCCGGCCGGGTGCCCTGGACGATGATGCGGTCTCCCACGGCGGCTTTCATGCCGGCCTCCCTGGCTCGGTGCGGGGCCGGGGACATGGCCCGGCCGTCCGTACTTCCATGGCACCACCGATCGAGGGCTCCGGCAGGGGCCGGCGGGCCCTGGTCGCGCGGCCGTTCGCCCCGGGTACCCGCACGCATCCGTCGGGAGCTGCTGGACGCCGGGATCCCGGACGAGGTGGTCCGTGCCGCCGGTGAGGCCCGGGCTGCTCACAGCCGGAAGCACTGGGTCTCGCCGGGCAGGACCGTCGTCTCGGTGCCGCGCAGCCGGATGCGGACCGGCTCCTGGCGGTCCGGGCGCAGGCTCACCGTGACGGTGCGGCGGTCGACGGCGAGGGTGAGGCCCCAGTGGCCGCGGTAGCGCAGGTCCAGTTCCAGGCGGCCGAGGGCGGAGGGCAGGTGCGGGTCCAGCCAGAGGGCGTCCTCGCGGACCTCCAGGCCGGTGTAGCAGCGTTGCAGCAGGTCCACCGCGCCCGCCATGGCGCCCAGGTGGACGCCCTCGGCCGTGGTGCCGTGCTGGTTGTCCCGCAGGTCGGCCACCAGGGCGTCGCGGAAGTGGTGCCAGGACGCGCGGCGGTCGCAGCGGGTGAGCACCCAGGCGTGCACCACCGAGCTGAGCGTCGAGCCGTGGACGGTGCGCCGCAGGTAGTAGTCGGTGGTCCGGCGGAGCAGCTCGTGGTGCGCCGGGTGGCCGAGACGTCGTAGCAGGTCGCGGACCTCGCGGGCGGAGAACAGGTACCAGAGCATCAGGGCGTCGGCCTGCTTGGAGGCCTTGTAGCGGTTGACGGTGTCGCCCTCGGCCTCCAGGATCCGGTCGAGCCGGCGCAGGTCCGGGTAGCGGCGCCGGTACTCCGGCCAGTCGAGTTCGGCGAGGCGCTCGTAGCCGTCGAACTGGCTCAGGACGCCGTCGTGGAACGGGACGTGGAGGTGGCGGCCGACCTCCTGCCAGCGCTCCAGCTCCCCTGCGTCGAGTGCGAGGCGCTCGCGCAGCTCGTCGCGGCGGTACCCGGGCAGGACGTCCAGGGCGTCCTGGGCACGGGCCAGCACCCAGGAGGCCAGCACGTTGGTGTACGCGTTGTCGTCCAGGCCCGGCCGGGTCTTCCAGGGGTAGCCGTCGTGGTACTCGTCGGGGCCGAGCACCCCGCGGACGGACCAGTGGCCGCGGGCCGGGTCGTGCACGGCGACGGAGGACCAGAACCGGGCGATCTCCAGTAGCATCTCGGCACCGGCGGTGGCGAGGAAGTCCCGGTCCCCGGTGGACTGGTAGTACTGCCAGATGTTGTAGGCGACGGCCGAGCCGACATGCCGCTGGAGGTGGCTGTGGTCGGGCAGCCAGCGTCCGGACAGCGGGTTGAGGTGCAGCTGCTGGGACTCCTCGCGGCCGTCCCGGGCGCTCTGCCACGGGTAGACCGCGCCGCGCAGCCCGAGCTCCCGGGCCTGCCGGCGGGCGGCGTCGAGGCGGCGGTGGCGGTAGCGGAGCACGGCCCGGGCGAGCTCCGGGAAGCGGAGGTTGAGCAGCCGCAGCACGAACAGCTCGTCCCAGAAGACGTGCCCCCGGTACGCCTCCCCGTGCAGTCCGCGGGCGGGGACGCCGACGTCCAGGTCGACGGAGTGCTCGGAGTAGGTCTGGAGCAGGTGGAACAGGTTCAGGTGCAGCGGGCCGGCCCCGTCGAAGTCGGCCTCGATCCGGCAGCGGCGCCACAACTCCGCCCAGCGCACGGTGTGTTCGACGAGCAGCTGGTCGAAGTCGCCGGCCTCGGCGGCGAGCAGGCGGGAGGCGAGCAGCGGGGTCTCGATCGCCCGGTCGTGGGAGGTGTGCACGGCGACGGTCTTCGTCACGGTGACGGGCCGGCCCGCCGAGCCCTCCAGAGCGAGGAGGTGGGCCACCCGGCCCTCGCGGTACTCGGTCGTCGCGGTGTGCTCCCGGTCGGCGCGGATGCGGGCGCAGAGGGCGATTCGCAGGGGCGAGTCGATCGCATCGGCTTCGAGTCGGAGCAGACCGTCCTCGTCCACCCCCTGGCCGGCCGGGACGAGGTGGCGCCCGGCCAGGCCCCGGTAGCGGGCGACACCGGTGTTGGTGATGCGGCCGTCCAGCCCGGAGCGGACCTCCCACGGGCCGGACCAGTTCTGCGGGGTGAAGGTGCTCTCCAGGACGAGCAGGTGCGGCCGGGCCTGGCTGGCGAGGCGGCGTTGCACGAGCGTGGTGCGCCGGCCCCGCTCATCGACCACCAGGGCGGTGCGGGTCAGCAGTCCCCGGCGCAGGTCCAGTTCCAAGGTCTGCTCGGTGGGCGGGCCGGTGAACCACCTGCCGTCGGCCGGGCGGAAGGTCAGCGGCAGCCAGTTCGGGCAGTTGATCAGGTCCTCATTGGCCACCACGTGCTCGCCGACCGTGGACTCCGCACGGTCGTAGCAGCCGGCCAGGTACGTCCCCGGGTAGTGCACCCCGTCGGCGACCGATTCCGGCGCGGCGCCGCGGCTGACCAGGTAGCCGTTGCCGACCGCGCACAGCGCCTCCCGCAGGCCCTCCTCGGCCGGGTCGAAGCCCTGGTAGCGGAGGGTCCACGGGTCCGGCATGTCGGGATTCCCCGCGGGCGGGTCTGCTGCCACGACGTGACCTCCGTGCGACCGGTCTGTCTCCAGTCTGCGGACGACGGCACCGCGCCGCTCGGCGGTCCGGCCGGGGCCGGTCGGCCCTTCCCCGGAGCAGGGCCGGGCGCCGAGTCTGGGAGACGGAGACCGGAGGTGAGCCATGTCGACCGTCCGTCCGCCGCTCGCCACCGCCGAGGCCCTGCTGGCCGACGGCACCACCGTGGAGCTCCGGCCGCTCGGGCCGGACGACCACCGCGCGGTGCTCGACCTGCACGCCGCCGGGATGGCCGAGGAGAGCCGCCGGATGCGGTTCTTCGGCGTCAGCCGCAACGCGCCCGGCAGGCCGCCCCCCTGGCGACGGGCGCGGCCGGGGGGAACGCTGGAAGGGCGAGCGGAACCGCCCCGGCTCCGCCCTCCGAGAGGAGCGATCGCGGCATGAAGGCGCTCACCTACCACGGACCCGGCCGCCGCACCTGGGGCGACGTCCCCGACCCGGCCGTCCGGGACCCGGAGGACGCCGTCGTCCGGGTGGACGCGGTGACCATCTGTGGCACCGACCTGCACATCCTCAAGGGCGACGTCCCCGAGGTCGAGGAGGGCCGTGTCCTGGGCCACGAGGCCCTCGGTACCGTCACCGAGACCGGCCCGGGCGTGCGCACGATCACGGTCGGCGACCGGGTGCTGGTCTCCTGCGTCTCCGCCTGCGGCCGCTGCTCCTACTGCCGTGCAGCGGCCTACGGACAGTGCACCGGCGGTGGCGGCTGGATCCTCGGCCACCTGATCGACGGCTGCCAGGCCGAATACGTCCGCACCCCCTTCGCGGACACCTCCCTGTACCGGCTGCCCGAAGGCGTCCGGGACGAGGACGCGCTGCTGCTCGCCGACATCCTGCCCACCTCCTACGAGGTCGGCGTCCGCAACGGCCGGATCGGCCCGGGCGACACCGTCGCGATCATCGGTGCCGGACCGATCGGGCTCGCCGCCGTCCTCACCGCCCGTCTCTACAGCCCCGCCCGCATCATCGTGACCGACCTCGCGCAGAGCCGCCTCGACGCCGCGAAGCGGTTCGGCGCCGACACCGTGCTCACCTCTGCCGGGGCCACCCCCGAGGCCGTCCGGCAGCTGAGCCGCGACGGCCTCGGTGTGGACGTCGCCATCGAGGCGGTCGGCGTGCCCGAGACCTTCGAACTGTGCACTCGCCTGGTGCGCCCCGGCGGCCGGGTGGCCAATGTGGGCGTGCACGGCAGACCGGCGGTGTTGCACCTGGAGGACCTCTGGATCCGCAACGTCACCATCACCACCGGCCTGGTCGACACGAGCAGCACCCCGATGCTGCTGGACATGCTGGCCGTCGGTCGGCTCGACACCGGCGGGCTGGTGACCCACCGCTTCGGCCTGGAGGAGATGCAGGAGGCCTACGACGTCTTCGCCGACGCGGCCGACACCGGCGCGCTCAAGGTCGCGCTGTTCCGGACGTGAGCGCCATAAAGGGAGGAACCGCCATCATGAGCGTCCATCCCGACTGCGGCGACATCGCCCGCCGGATCCTCCAGCGGCGCGATCAGCTCGGCCTGAGCGAAGGAATGCTGGCCCACCGGGCCGCCATGTCCCCTGCCTACTTGCGACAACTCCTCTGCTCGGGGCCGGAGTTCGATCCGCCCGGGTTCGTCCGGATCGCTGCCGTGCTGGGGATGGCCTGGCCGGAGCTGCTGTCGGGGAATCGCCCGGACGCCCCGCCGGGGCAGACCGACACCGGCCGCCGCGGTCAGCTCCTGCGTCTCACCGAGCCGCAGTGCTGGGAACTGCTCGGCACCCGCGGCGTCGGCCGGGTCGGCCTGCCCGGCTCCTCGGCGCCCGTCGTGCTCCCGGTCAACTACGTGGTGGACGACCGGACGATCGCCTACCGCACGGCTCCCAGGGGAGCCGCCGCCCCGGCCGACGGCTCGCCCGTCTCGTTCGAGGTGGACCGGATCGACGAGCACCGGAGCGCGGGCTGGAGCGTCCTGATCCTCGGCCAGGCTCATCTGGTCGACACCTCGGACGAGGAGCAGCACCTCGCGGCACTCCCCGGCGCCACCCCCTGGGCCGGCGGCGCCCGCCCGCTCTGGGTGCGCGTCCGTCCGGCCGCGGTCACCGGGCGCCGCATCGACACGGGGTGACGTCCGTTGAACAGCTGGTACATGGATCGGGTGCTTGAGCGGGTCGCCCACCTCGGTGCCGTCGCCGCCATCTTCTCGAACCGGGCTCCACGCCCCCACGGCCCGGCTTCTCCGTCCCGCGGCGGGACCGCTTCCTTCGCCCCCCTCCAGGCTCCGCCCCCGGGCGCGCCCCGCCACAGGAGCGCCGGACACCTACCCGCCGCCTTCGGGCCTGCAGAGTCATGCGACGGTGGGGCGGCGGGTCGCAGCGCGGCTTCCGCCGGGCCAACGCCGGTGGCGGCCCACCACGCCACTGCGCATGCTCGAATGAAAGGCTCAGGTGCTCGCGCCGGTCGGCACCCGTCCTCACGGTGGAGAGCCACGGTGACCGGGCCGGGTCGGCGCGTGCGAGATGTTCGACTGTCGCCACAAGGTCGGCGCCGAGTGCCACGCGACCGGCATAGCGGTCGGGTTCCACCCGCCTGATACCGACGGCCCGACGTGCGCATCCGCCTGACACACCGCCCTCTGCCCGAGTCGAAGGGAAGCGCTGTTGCGAATCGCCGACGCCCGAACGGGAGAACACACCGAGATCGGTTCCCGCCGCGCCCGACTCCTGCGCGTGACCGTCGCAGTCGGCGCGCAGGACCGCCGGTTCGCCATCGGGGATCTGCGGGCCCTGCTGGCCGGCGACGTGCTGGCCCGCACCTGCGAGTCCCAGGGCATGCAGGTGCTCATCGAGCTCGCCGTCCCGGACAGCCCCGGCGAGCAGGTCGGGGCCCTGCTGAAAGCCGCCGATCAGCTCGGCATCCACCCACCCGCCCGGGTGTGCGCCCACCGAGAAGTGGACGCCGCCGCCCGGCCGGCGGCCGACCTGGTCGTCATCAGCAGCCCGCACCTCGACTCCGTGTTCGTGGCCCCGCTGCTCCTCGTCACCGGACCGGTGACCGGGGAACCTTCGAACGGCGGCCCGGAGGTGCCCGCAGACCTGTCAGCCATTTTCCCGGGACCTGAGCACGATCCACTCGCGTTGCGCCTGGACTTCCTTGAACACGCCGTCACCGATCCGGTCCGCCTCACCGCCGCATCGCTGACGGACGCCGCCGCGAGGCTTTCCCGTTGGCGCGCGCTCGTGGCCGACCTCGCCCGCGCACCGTCCGGACCCGTGGACGCGGACATGGTCCAGGCGTCCCTCGACGGCCTGAACGAAGATCTGGACGCCCGGGTCGCGGTACGCGTCCTGTACGCCTTGGAGGACCGGTCCGATCTGCCGGACGGCACCCGCTTCGAGACCTGTGTCCGCCTGGATCAGGTCCTCGCGCTCGAACTCGCCCGCGACATCGGCCGCGGGCCCCGATGAAGCCGGCCGACAGCGGGTGTGTCGGGCGGAGCCGGGCCAGGTAGCCCCAGAACTCGCCGCCACGGGACGCGGTGGGCGCGAGCCAGCCACTCTGCTCGCCTGCGGCTTGGCCCTGGTCCTGCCGGCTCTGGCCCGGCCGGCCGTCGACGGCTTCGCCCCGGCCGGGGCCGCCCTCGCGCGGTCCGTCGGCGGGTTCCTGCTGGTGTTGCTCTCCGGCGGACACTGCCCCTCGGCCCGGTCGGCTCCGGGGCTCAGGGCTTCGGGGCTCAGGGCTTCGGGGCTCAGGGTTTCGGGGCCGACACCGGGGTGAGGTGGGCGGTGAACCACCGTGCGGCCAGGTCCGCGACCTCGTCGAGGGCCCGGGGTTCACTCGAACAGGTGGGTGGCGTTCGGGACGACGGCGAGCTGGTTCTCGGTGAGCGGCAGCGCCAGCCGTACCGCGCTCGCCCGGTCGGCGGGCCGTCTCACCCAGTTGTACGCGCTCGTCGCCGGCGGGTGGGTGTTGGCGGTGCTGCGGGCCGGCACGGGCTGCGCGCTCGGAGGCTTCCGTGCGGTCGAGTCGGCGGGGCTCACGCCTGCCGAGCGCATTCGCGTGCCGACGACCGGATGCACGGAGCGCCGGGCCGGTCCACCGTGGGGGTATGGATCTCATCGCACTGCTGGAGCTGGACGGACCGGCGAACCTACGGCTCCTCACGGCCGAGGGACTGCCCGCCACACCGCGTGCACCTGTGGTCCGGGTCCACGCCGCCGCCCGCACGCCCACCCCGGCGGAGTCCACCCTCTGCGGGCTGTCGACCCGCGGCATGCAACCCGATTCACAGCACCCCGCCGCACCAGGCGACCCCTGGTGGCCGCCGCGCTGGCACCGACACGCCTGCCCGGTCTGTGACACCGCCGTCACCGGCCTCGTCGGGGGCAGCCCTCATGCCGGCACCCCCGACCTGGGCACCGCATCGACAACCGCCGGCACGAGGGATGACGGGGCCGCCGGAGCCCCGTCCGAGTGAGCCCCTGCCGCCCCGTCCGGTCAGGCGACTTCTTCGACCCACGCAAGGAGCAACCACTGTGGCCACGGATTACGACGCCCCGCGGCGCACCGAGGACGACAACGAGGAGAGCCTCGAAGAACTGAAGTCCCGCCGTGACGAGCGGCGGCCCGGCGTGACAGGCCTGGACGAGACCGAAGAGGCCGAGACCATGGAACTCCCCGGCGCCGACCTCTCCGGCGAGGAGCTGACCATCAGGGTCCTGCCGGAACAGCCGGACGAGTTCGTCTGCGCGACCTGCTCCATGGTTCACCATCGCAGCCAGCTCGTCCACGCCGACCAGGGCGGGATGATCTGCCGCGATTGCGCCCCCTGACAGCAGTCGCCGCGCCCACTGCGCGGACAGCGCCGGTTGTCACGAGTGCCGCGGCCAGGACGGCGAACGAGACTGGACGTACGGCCCGCCAGTGCCGAGCGTCGATGGCCGGCCGAGGTACGAGTCCGGCCGGGTGGAGCGGGGCGATGACGACGGCTGCGGAGCCCGGTCGCCACAGGTGGACGGATCACCGTCCCGTAGCAGCGGGCCGGTCGGACCCGACGCGCGACGGAAGTGGGCGGCGCCGCCTGCCGGTTCGCCTGCCGGCCGAGCCACCTTCGGCTCTCGGCCACGGCGTCCGGGGAGCCGAGCGAGTGATCGGCGGTCCACGGCCAGGCCATGAGCAGCTCCAGACGCATACCGTGGAGTTCGGCCTCGCACGCGGCCCACTGCGTGGCTGCGACGCTTTCGGGCGATCCGTCGTACCCGACGGTGATCCGGCCGTTCACGGCGTCTCCAAGGGGCTTCGGACGGTGGGTCCGCTCTCGGTCCCCGCGCTCCCGGCCGGCGCCCCCGGGACCCGTCGCAGGCCGGGTGCTGCCGTCAGAGCCGGATGACGACGAGCGCGGTGTCGTCGGTGGCGCCATCGGGGGGGATCAGTTCGGTGAGGACGGTGTCGGCGATGGCGTCGGGGTCGGCGGAGCGATGCGTGGTGAGGACGTGCGCGAGGCGCTCCAGGCCGGTGTCGATGTCCTCGTGGCGGCGTTCGACCAGGCCGTCGGTGTAGAGGGCGAGCGTGTCCCCCTCGGCGAATCGGGTGACGGCCTCGGGCCGTGTCCGGTGCTCGGGACGGGCGCCGAGCGGAGGGTCGGTGGCCCGGTCGAGGAATTCGACGGTGCCGTCGCCGTGCAGCAGGGCGGGTGGGGGATGGCCGGCGCTGCTGTAGGTGATGGTGTGGGCGCCGGAGTCGATGAAGGCGGTCGCGGCGGTGGTGGATTCGGCGCCCTCGACGGAACGGGCGTACAGACCGAGCACCTCCAGGGCCTGGGCGGGGCTGCCGGCAACCCGGGAGGCGGCGCTGAGGGCACTGCGGAGCTGGCCCATGACACCGGCGGCGACCAGGCCGTGGCCGACCACGTCGCCGACGGCGACCGCGACGCGGTCGTCCGGCAGTTCGACGAGGTCGTACCAGTCGCCGCAGACGTTGAGGGCGCCCACGGCGGGTCGGTAGCGGACCGCGGCACGGTGGCGTTCGAGTGGTCTGGGCTCCGGCAGCATGGCCGCCTGGAGCACGAGTGCGACCTCGCGTTCGCGGGCGTGCGACTCGCGCAGACGCTCGTTGACCTCCTGGAGTTCGCGGGCACGGGTGTAGAGCTCGGCTTCCAGGACGCGGGCGCGATCGCCCTCGGGCAGGCCGTGGGCGCGGATGAGCTGGGTGATCTCCTCGACGCGGTGGATGAGCAGCACCGTACGGCCCTCGCCGTCGAGCACGGGGGCGTTGACCGGACTCCAGTACCGCTCCTCCCACTCGCCGGGTCGGGCGGTCGACTCCACGTCGTAGCGCTGCAGGGCCATGGTGTCGCGCTCGCCGGACGCCAGGACCCTGCGCAGGGACGCCTTCAGGTTGTGGGCTCCGGTGGCGGCGGGGTCGTTCGGGTTGTCGGGGAAGATGTCGAAGAGGTACCGGCCGACGAGCTGCTCGCGGGTGCGCCCGGACAGGCCGAGGAAATCCTCGTTGGCGTCGGCGTACAGCAGGTCCGGGGTGAGCAGCGCGACCATGCCGGGCAGGGCGCGGAACACCGCCCGGTAGTCGATCGCCTCGCCGGTCACGGTTCCGCCTGCGGTCGTCGTCGTGCGGCGCGTACGACGACGACCGGGCAGGGCGCGTGGTGGACGCAGTGCTGGCCGACCGAGCCCAGCAGGGCCTCGGTGAATCCGCCGTGCCCGCGAGTACCCACGACGAGCAGATCTGCGCTTTCCGCGGCCTTGAGGAGCACGGCGGCGGGGTGGCCCTGGACGACGTGCTGCCGGATCTCGACCTGCGGGGACTCCGCCGTGACCTCCGTGACGGCCCCGGCCGGGGCCTGGCGCGCGTTGCCCGCGACGTCGAAGTCCGGCACGGCTGCCGAGGGCGCCCCGTAGCCGACCGGGTACTGCCAGGCGATCACGGCGTCCACGCTTCCGCCGGTCAGCCCGGTCAGCCCGGTCAGCCCGGTCAGCCCGGTCAGCCCGGTCAGCCCGGTCAGCCCGGTCAGCCGGGCCGCCCACGCCGGTGCGGACCTGGATGTCGTGGAGCCGTCCACTCCCACGACGATCCGGGCTGAGCGGCGGGGTTCCTCGCCCATCACACGCCTCCGAGAGTTGTGACGTCCTCCACCGCCACCATCGGCGATCCGCGGCCACCATGCCAGCCGGGAGGGGAGCCGCGCCGGGAGGCGACTGTGCCTGGAGGGGAGCCGTGCAGGGTGTACCGCAGCCGCGGACCTGACGGGGAACCCGTCCGGGGTCAGACCGTGTGCAGGCCCTGTGCGGCGAAGACCGCCCGGGCTCGGGCGATCGGGTCCGGTGTGGGCACCGGGGTGTCGGCGAGGGGGAAGTCGAGCGTGGGGTCGAGCCGCTGTCCGGTCAGGTGCCGGTAGAGGGCGCGGTCCCAGGACTTGATGTCGAGCAGCACGAGGTCGGTGTCGGCGGCCACCGCGAGCCCGGCGATGCCGCAGGCCATGGTGCGCCGGACGGCCCGATCGTGCAGGGCCATCTCGATCCGCTCGTAGGCGTACCGGTCATCGCCCACGGTCACGGGATCCACCCGGGCATATGGTCGGGAAAGCGTCACGGCGGCAACCGCCTGGCTGGAAAAGCCGGAATCACACCCCCGCGGGCGGTTTGGACCGGGAGTCGGAGACACGTCGGTCGCATCGGTCGACAACCCTCAACAGAGCTGTTACACCAGGTGAGTTCAGCGCCTCGGGAGTGCTGCTCGTGTCGAACACTCCTTCCTGCGCGAGGGCAGAGAGGCAGCCATGACCCTTCGTCGTCCGGAAGTTGGAGAATGCGCTCAGTGAATTCACCGGAGAACACCGTTGCCGTCGGTCCTGGGGCGGGGCGCGGCGAGTCGGTCGCCCGTGCGGGCCAGGGCTCGGCCGAAGCCGTCGACGAAACGCCGGCTGGGGATGAACTCCCCCTGTGGGGAACGGAGTTGCCCCTGGCGCGGACGGAGGAGCAGCAGGCCGCGGAAGGCGCCGACCTGCCGGACCTCAGAGCGCAGCTGTACGAGGTGGCGGAGGCCTGGAAGGAAGCCGTGCCCGAGGGGCGGAGTACCGCCGGGGATCTGCGAGCGGTTCTTGAGGCCGATGTGGAGGCGCTCCAGGTCCACTGGCAGCACGTCGCCGCACTCCCCGACGCATCGGAAGCGCCGGCCGCCGACGGGACGGGGCACGTGGGTACGAGGAGCGGAGCGACGGCGGTGAACGCCGCACTCCGCGCCGTCGACCGGCACGCCCTCGCCCTTCGCGCCGTCCCCGAGTGGCAACAGCTTCACACCGTTCGTGACGCCGTCTCCCGCGTCTGGGACACGCTCGCCGAACGGGCCGGCGAGTCCGCGGGCCGTCTCCTCGACGACCGGCGCGTCGCGGAGTTCCTTCGCAACGTGTCGGTCCGCGCGTGCGAGACGATCGCCCGGCTCTCCCGGCTGGCGGCCGACCGCCTCCGTCCCGACCGGGCCGCGCTGCCGAGTGCGGAGGCCCTCCTGGCGCTCGGCAACGCGGCGAGTGCCTACGGCAGGTCGGCACGGCGGCCGGGCGACCTGCCCGCGGGAGAGGCGCTGCTCGTCCTCGGCGGTGGACCCCGCCCTGGGGAGCCCTGGTCCTGACGCGCGGGCGGGCGGGTGGTGGCGGTACGGGCGTGCCGGGCCGATCCGCCCGCCGCGGCGTCCCCCGCCTGCCGCCCGGCCGTCCTCACCGCAGCACGGACTCCAGGAAGTCGCTGCCGATCCGGGCCACGACCGAGATGTCGAGCTGGTGGAGGACGTAGCGGCCCCTGCGCCGGGTGATGACCAGCCCGGCCTTCTTCAGCACGGTGAGGTGGCGGGAGACCTCCGGGGCGGTGATGCCGTAGGCGTCGGCCAGCTCGCTGGTCGAGTACGCGCCGCGCGCGAGGTTGCGGCACAGGCTCATCCGCATGGGGTGGGTCAGCGCGTCCAGGCGCAGCTTGACCGTCTCCACCGGCTCGGCGCCGCCGACCTCGTGGGCGGCCGCCGGGTACTGGATCACGGGCTGCCAGCCCGGCCCGTACAGGGTGAAGAGGTGCGGCCAGCCGAAGACGGTCGGTATCAGGGTGAGGGAGGCGCCGCGGGCCTCGGTGCGGCCGTGGACGAGCTTGTCGACGACGATGCGGCTGCCGTGCTCGTCCTCCTCCAGGCTCAGTGCCGGTGACGCGGCCGTGAGTGCCTCCGCCAGGCCCTTGCGGCGCAGCAGCTCGCTCTTGTGCTGGGCGTCGGCGGCGAGCTGGACGCGGACCCGGCGCCAGGTGTCGGCGAAGAACGCCTGGTCGCAGTCCTCCAGGAGGCGCCGGATCCACGCGCGCGTGGCGGTGGGTTCGGCGAGCATCCGCTCGACGAAGGCCGCCTGGCGCGGGCCGCGCGCCGCCGCCAGGTCGAGCGCGCGGCGCCGCGACCACGCGTCGACCAGGGGCGACGGCAGGCCCTTGGGGTAGTGGCTGATGCTGCACGAGATCTCCAGGGCCGCACCGACGAACTTCTCGTCTTCCATGCGGTCGAGGTCGTCCAGTTCCTCGGTGAGGGTCTCCCGGGGCCGGGCCGGCATCAGGAAGTCGGAGCGCGTCGACCGCCACATGAAGTCGGCTTCGAGCAGCCGATCGGCCAGTTCCGGCTTGAGCGCGGCGGAGGTCGTCGTCGTCCACGCGTGCAGCCGGGAGTGGTGAGCGGGCTCGGCCAGCGCGTGCAGCGCGTTGCTCAGTTCGGCCAGGGGCGAGGGGCAGAAGGTGATCCGCTCGTGCGGCAGCCCGGTGATGTCAATGGTCACGCTCACCCCTCCATGGTGCCTGGCCGCCGCGACGCCGGGTCGGGCGGGGGGAGCCGTCCCGTCATTTGACGGGGGCCGTCAATCGACGGGACTTGTGGGGCCGCCGGGGTGCACGGTGGGCGCATGAACGCACTGCAGCAGCACCTCTTCGACAGCTACCGGGCCGCCCAGCACGCCGAGCCGGCCCCGCCGGCCCCCGGTACCCACGATGTCGCGGTGTTCCGTGCGGTCCGCGATCACCGCCGCTTCGAGGCCGTCCTCGCCGGCCGCCCGACCACCGGCCGCCTCCGCCTGGCCCTCCGCGCGGCCCTCCTCCGCCGCCGGCGGCCGGCCGGGGTGTGCCGGCCGTAGTGGTGGTCCTGCCGGGGCGGCGCCCCGGGAACGCGAGAGGACCCGGGAGCGTAGCCAGCTCCCGGGCCCCTGTTTGCCGCCCAATTGCGCACACCGGCACGTTTAAGGGTCGCGGATCAGGTTGAAATCGACGCGTTCTACCTTTGAACTACCGTGCCACGGAGCGGCACAGACAGGACTTGAACCTGCATTCGTCGATATTCGTCCGCACCCGGTCGATCCGGTGTTCGGCGGCGAATGCTGAGACTGGAGCGAGAGTCTGAGATTCAAGGGGTCTGCCTCTGCCTGCTTGGGCTACCCCGGCTGGTGGTGCCGGGGGGAGGACTCGAACCTCCACTGGGACCCCTGGTCAGCTTCAACGTCAGTGTCAGCTTTTCGCACCGTGCAGCGCACCCGCCCGGTCTCCCGGACAGGGTGTTCGACGCGCTCGGTGCACCCGCCCGGCTCCCCGGGCGGGCGATCATGGGGCTACCGGAAGAGGTAGCCGAAGACGGCGTCGCCGACCCGCTGGTCGGTGACCTCGACCGCGTTGGCCTCCTCGCGGGCGAACTTGACCGCCTGCTGGAGCTTCTCCACCCGCTCGGCGAGCTCGTTCACCCGGCGGGCCGGCAGCGCGCCGGAGAACTTGACCGTGGTCCAGTAGCCGACCGCGATGTCCTCGTAGTAGACCTCGACCTGGGCCGGGTGCTTCTCGGTGGCCTCGGCCTTGACGTGGTTGCGCGGCACCTTCTTGGTCCGGATGGTGCGCACCGGCTCGGTCTTCCAGGCGTCGGCGGACGGGTCGAGGTTCCAGGACTCGGAGGCGTCCAGCACCGGGAGCTTCTTCACGAAGGTGAACAGGTCGGTGAGCTGCTTCTCCAGGAAGAGCAGGTACGGCACCGGCACCCGGGCGAGGAGCACCTGGCCGTCGACCACCACGTCGGCGCTGGCACCGATGTTGGCCCAGTCCTTGGTGGCCGTCACGTCGAAGAGCCGGGTGAGGGTCTGCGCGGTGGACCGCAGGATGTCCTCGGCCTTCAGCTGCACACGGGTCGACTCCGGCGGCAGCTGCTCGCCCTCCTCGTCCTTGGGCTGGTAGGTGCGGGAGATCCCGGCCAGCAGCGCGGGCTTCTGAAGGTCCTGGTGGGCCTGCGTCAGCTCCTGGAAGGACTTGGACTTGACGCCCTTTTCAACGGCGATGATCTGGTTCAGCTTTGCCACGTCCGGGACGCTATCAGTCCCAAAGTGGTCGGCGACACCCAATTATTGACCGAGTAGTGGTTCTGTCCTGTGCGCTCCGCTCGGGCTCCACGGCCGTGCTGGTCCGATCGGATGGTGTCCTCCACCGCCCGGCCCCGTACGGGTGGCGGGGGACCGGGGCGGCGGCGGTCGGCGGGTTAGGTTCGGACGCGTGACCGGCAATGACGTGGTTCTGGCGCTGGTGGTGGTCACCGCGCTCGGTTTCGACTTCACCAACGGGTTTCACGACACCGGCAACGCCATGGCGACCTCGATCGTCACCGGCGCCCTCCCGCCGCGTGTCGCGGTCGGCGTCTCGGCGGTGCTGAACCTGGTGGGCGCCTTCCTGTCGACCGCGGTCGCCGCGACGATCGCCAGCGGTCTGGTGCAGAGCCAGGACGTGACGCTGACCGTGGTCATGGCGGGCCTGACGGGCAGCATCCTGTGGAACCTGACGACCTGGTACGTCGGGATCCCGTCGAGTTCCTCGCACGCGCTGATCGGCGGCGTGGTCGGGGCGACCATGGCGGCGGCCGGGGCCTCCGCCGTCAAGTGGCAGGGCCTCGTCGCCAAGGTGATCGTGCCGGCCGCCCTGTCGCCGTTCATCGCGGGCTCGGTCGCCGCGCTCGGCACCTACCTCGTCTACCGCGTCACCCGCGAGGTCTCCGAGGGCCCGCGCACCCAGGGCTTCCGGAGCGGTCAGGTCGGGTCGGCCTGCATGGTCTCGCTCGCCCACGGCACCAACGACGCCCAGAAGACCATGGGCGTCATCACGCTGGCCCTGATCGCCAGCGGCACCCTGAGCGCCGGGGCGAAGGCGCCGGACTGGGTGATCGGCTCCTGCGCCACGGCCATCGCGCTGGGCACCTACATCGGCGGCTGGCGGGTCATCAGGGCGCTGGGCAAGGGACTGGTGGAGATCGAACCGCCGCAGGGGATGGCCAGTGAGTCGGCCTCGGCCGCGGTCATCCTCTCCTCCACGGACTTCGGCTACTCGCTCTCCACCACCCACGTCGCCACCGGGTCGATCCTCGGATCGGGGGTCGGCAAGAAGGGCGCGGTCGTACGGTGGAACATCGCCCGCCGCATGGTGGTGGCCTGGGTGCTCACCCTCCCGGCGGCGGCACTGGTCGGGGCGCTGGCCTACTGGGTCGCCGACGGGATCGGCGGCACCGGGGGCGTCGTGACCATCTTCGCCGTCCTGGTGCTGGCCTCGATCGCCTTCTTCGTCGCGTCCCGCCACCCGGCGGTCACCCCGGAGAACGTCAACGCCGCGTGGACCGGGTCGGTCATCCCGGACCCGGAGCCCGTTCCCGCCACCGACGAGGTGGCCCCGTGAACTCCTGGGTCGATCTGGACGCGCTCTGGAAGATCGTCGTGGTCGGATTCCTCGCCGGCGCCGGTCTGCCCGCACTGTTCGCCATCGGTGTGCGCGCCCTCTACCCACCGGTCGGGATCGACGGGGCCGGGGTCTCCCGCCGCGCCGCCGGGGCGCTCGGCCGGACCGTTGCCGTGGTGTGCTTCGCGGTGGTCCTCGCCGCGATCGGCTGGGGCATCTTCATCATCGTCAACCACAGCTGAGTGCGGAGGCGGTGGTCGCCGCGGTGGCGCGCCGGCGGGGCGCGGGCGGCGACTGCGAGGTGGAAGGGCCGTCATGCCGGCCCCTCGACCATGGCGATCACCAGGGCGATGTAGTCCCGCCACCGGTGTCCGGTGAGTTCGGGGACGCTGCGTACGAGGAGGTGGGCGGCCAGGTAGCGCTCCACCGGCCGGACGTCGCAGATCGCGAAGAGCCGGTACAGGGCGTTGGTGCCGGTCCGGTAGATCAGGTAGTGGGTGCGGTCGAACAGCGTGCCATCGGGGTCGCTGCGGGTCAGCATCCGGTGGAACTCGCTGTAGCGGGTGCGCAGTTCGAAGTCCCAGCGTTCGGCGGTGGCCGGGTCGCCGAGGGCGGTCGCGCGGGCCCGGTACTCCTCGCCGCGGCCGGAGAGGTCGGCCCCGGCCGCCAGCAGCCGCTCGGCCCGGTCCCAGGCCGTGGCCGACCAGCGCGCCCAGTCCTGCTCCCAGCCCCGGGTGTCCCCGGCCGCCACGCGGCGGACCAGCTCCGTGGCGGCGGGGCCACTGCGCTCCCAGCGCTGATCGAAGGCCGCTCGGACCCGGCCGTCCGGGTCCTCGTGGACGAGGAAGTCCTCCAGGTGGGAGAGGAAGGAGTAGTGCCCGCCGATCAGCCCGTCCGGATGGGTGCTCGCGTGCGCCGCCAGCGCCGTGAGCACCAGCCGCACCCGGGCCTGCGCGGTGTCGCCGTGCTCCCCGAGGAACGCGCAGGCCGAGGTGATCGCGGGCAGCCCGGCGCGCATCAACTCGTCGCGCAGCGCAGCGGGTTCGGCCCCGAGCAGCGCGTGCAGGTCGGTCGTCGCGGCCGGGTCGACGGGCACCACCCGGACGGTGTTGTCCGGCACCAGCGGGCCGTACGGCGGGGCGATCAGCTCGGCCCGCCCGGCGACGGCGGCCTCGGCGAGCAGCTGTTCCCGCGTGCGGTCGGCGACGGACGGGTGCGCGGCCGCCCACGTCCGCAGCGCCCGGGCGGACTCCTCCGCCGCGGCGGCCACCCGCTCGGCCGGCCCCTCCAGTCGCAGCCGCAGGTGCGGCCCGAACCGCCAGTGCCGTTCGACGTGGGCGAGCAGCCCCTGCTCCGTCGCCCTGCGCGCGAGCGGCAGGACGGCCTCGCGCAGGGCGCGCGCCTTGACGGGCCGGTAGTGGTAGAGGATCACGTCGAGGGCGGTCCCGGGCGCGGGGCGGCCGGCCGGACCGCTCATCGGCTCACTCGTCAACTCAGTCGTCGGCTCGCTCATCGGGCGACTCCTCGGTGCGGCACCGGCGGGGCGGACGGGGGCGGGCAGTGGGTTGGGCCGGGCGGTAGGTCTCCAGGACGAGTTCGACCGTCCGCGCCGGTTCCGACTGCCCGCCGACGAGGGGCAGGGCCTCCTCCAGCAGGGCGCCGTGCGGGTGGCGGGCGAGCCACCGGCCCGGGCTGGTGCTTCGGCGCCGCTCAGTAGGGCTTGCTACAGCTCAGCAGGGTTCGGCAGGGCTCGGCACCGCTCAGGACGCCCGGCAGCGCGGAGCGTCAGAACCACGTCGTCGTCGGGTGCACGATGCTGGAGTTGGAGGAGGAGTTGCAGGACGTGGAGTTGGTGGACGCGCCGCCCTCCGGCAGCGCGATGCTGTCGCGCAGCGCGGTGACGGTCAGTTCGCCCAGGTCGAGGTCGAGGTCGAGGTCGAGGTCGAGGTCGTCGAGCGCGAGGACGTCCTGCAGGTGGTCGGACATGGAGGTCTCCCGAGGAGTGTCGAAGGGGTCGGCCCGGTAGATCGCCGGACCGGGTCCGTGCCGGAACGTGGGCCGGAAGCCCGACGACGACTCCTGGCAGGAACACGATCCCCGGGAGCCGCCGTCCTCCGGCAGCGCGACGGTGCCGCGCGCAGTGCGACGGTGTCGCGCAGAGGTGCCACATGCGTGCCTGAGCACACACGCGTGCTCAAGCGGGATGATGCGGATGCGCCTGGTCCCCCGTGGGCGCGCGGCTCGGACCGGATCGATACCGGCCGGGCGCCACCGTTTTACCGAGTCTAGGTCGAGGCTCGCTCCGCCAAGAGGGCGCTCCGGTCACATTGGCCGGTAATCCGCTGCGGCCCGCGGCGCCGGCCGCACCCCGCCGAGGCACCGCGGTGCCCGGTTCGCCCCATGCGTACATCCCTGAAACCTCGCCGGGCCCGGCGGGCGCGCCGTCCGCGGTGCGGTGCGGCGGGGGAACGGTTCGTCCCCGCCCCTGTGAAGAGGGCAGCTCCACGCCCCCTGCGACTGCCGACGGGTCCTTCACCCGGCCTTCACGCCTCCTGTCCCGCCCGCTCCGCTCGTCGTGCCCGCGCCCCGGCGGGGGAGAAGCCGGAGCGCGACCATCGGGATCCGGCCAGGGCAGGGCTTCCGGGCGCTCCGTTCGGGTGGTGGGCCGGCCGAGGGCGCCCGCGTCCGGCCCGTCGCGGCGGGAGGCGGCGGCGCGGTGCACGAGGATGGCCGCTCCGAGGAGTGCCGGGGAGCACCGGAAAGTCCCGGAGAGTCCCAGGCCGTGCGGCGAACGAGGTGCCGACCCATGATGACCGACGTTTTCAGCCGGTTCCAGTCGCTCCAGGACCCCGGCCTCAAACTCCTCCAGAGCGACGGCAGCGCCGACACCGATCTGCTGCTCCCGCTGCTGCGGAACCGCGACCGCGGGATCGACGTGCCGGGGCGCCGGGTCCTGGACGCCGCCCAACCGGACGGCCTCAACGTCCGGATGGTCCAGTACAGGGATGTCGTCGGCGGCCTGGCGGACGAGCACGGGACCGTCCTCGTCGCGGAGCGGGACCAGGCCACGCAGCTGTTCCTGATGTGGGTGTCCAGGACGGCGGCGCTGCACCTGAAGGCCGGGGCCACCCAGAACGTCAACGTCCACTTCCTCTTCCACCCGCCGACCGACCGGGACTGCTACGCCGCCACCGACTACTGGACCGGCACGTGCCGCATCGACGGGAAGGACCGCGGCTGCGTCACCGACAAATTCAAGGGGACGCAGCCCTATGTCAAGCTCGGCGAGCGCTACCTGTGCACGGACTTCCGGGCGGTCGCCCAGCACCTGCTGGCCTCGGACCGGTTCGAGCCGAACGTCCTCTACGTCGTCCCCGTGGCGTCCGTCGCGGGAGGCAATTTCAACGACCTGCTGACGGAGCAGGGCCTGACCCGGGCGGTCCAGGAGGTGCTCCTCTTCGCCTCCGGGAAGATCACGGGCCGCCCCGTCCAGGACGGCTTCCCCGAGTTCGGGCAGGTGATGCTCTCCGGCTACAGCCACAGCGGTGACCGCGTCGAGAAGCTGATGAAGGGCGCTGCCGACACACCGTTCTTCCGCCGCCACCTGTCACAGATCAACCTCTTCGACCCGAACCTCCAGGTGGGGGATGCGAAGGCCCGCCTGGAGCGCTTCCAGGCACTGCTGGAGAGGGCGTCGTTCTGGAAGCGCCGGGTCAACCGCGACGCCCGCGTCTTCGTCTACACCTCCTACGACGACCACCAGCGGGCGGTGCTCGGCAGCGGCCTGGGGCTGCAGAGCCCCACCACCGTCAACCTGGACACCGTGGAGTGGGAGGGCGGCAAGCCCGCGAAGGCCGCCCTGCGCAAGAAGCAGGGCGCGCACCCCAGGGGCACCGGGGTCGAGGCCTACAACCACGACCGCAGCGTGGGGCTGGTCCACCTGCCGCCCTCCTTCTTCCGGCACTGGCTGGAGCACCCGCTGGACAACCCGGCGGGCTGGGACCAGGACGCCCGGGGCAACGGCCACGGCCACGGCTGGTTCCTGCGCACTCTGCTGTCCCACGCCCTGTCCAACGCCACGCCCGAGTGGTTCGGCGAGCAGCGCGGCTTCAAGGCGGCGGGGCCGGTGGTCCAGCCCAGGCCCGCACGGAACTGAGCCCGCCGGTACGGGCGGGTCTGCCGATGCGGTGGCGTGCCCCGCGCCGGCGGCAGGCGCCACAGGACGTGCATCGTCCGAACGAACGTGTGCATCCTTCGGGCGGTACGCCTGCGGCCGGGGTGAGGGAGCCGGACTGCGGTGGGGACACCAAGGGGACCCTCCCCGCCTCCAGGAGTCCGACATGGCATTCGCCGTCACCTTCCTCGGCACGGCCCCCATCCCCACGGCGGGCTCCGGAACCGCCTTCAAGCTCTGGTCGTACCGCGTCGACGGCACGGGCGCCGACATCCCCGCCGGCCTGCGGATGGCCCTCGCCCTGCCGGACGGCGTCAGTGTGCAGGACCCCAGCGCCTACCCGGACGTCACCGCGCTGGACGGCACGTTCCTGTGGCGCGACCCGGTCACCGGGCTCAACTTCGCCGGGCGCACCGCGACCTCGCCGACCACGGTGACGATCACCTTCGTCGCACCGGCCCGCACCGCCACCGCGTCGGTGCGCCTGTTCAAGTCCCCGAGCGGCGCGCCGTGGAGCGCGGTCGTGTTCACCGTCGCCGGCAGCGGCGCGGCCGCCGACGGGCAGACCATGGTCCTGCCCGCCCCCGGCGTGCCGACGTTCACCGGGCGCCCGGTCACCGACTTCGAAGGGGCCCTCCCGTACGCCACCGAGGTCTTCGGCGTCTACCAGCCCCTGCTCGGATGGCTCGGCTCGCAGGCCGGCACCGCGGCCGCCGCCGTGCACCCCGGATCCCGGTTCGCGGCACTCGCCTCCGAAAGCTTCCGCGGCGACAACGCCCGGGTGCTGCGCGACCCGGCCCTGGCCGCGCTGGCCGAGTACTACCGCACCTTCGCCGCCCCCGATCTGGAAGCCGCGGCCGGCTCCCCGCCCGACTACGTCACCGGCCTCGCCGCCGCGACGGCCTCCGGCACGGCCCCGCTCACGCCCGTCGGGCTGGTGAACCTCTTCCGCCAGTACTTCTTCGAGTTCGACACCTTCCTCGGCGCGCCGTCCGGGCACATCTGGGTGAGCCCCGGCGGAACCGTCGAGGTCGTCGAGACCAGCACCCTGCGCACCCTGGTCGAGAAGACGACCACGGTCGCGGAGGAGACCACCCGCAAGACCGAGGACAGCCAGACCGACCAGGACGACGTGGCCGACGCGGTCAAGGAGGACAACTCCACCGATACCAAGCTCGGCGTGAGCGCCACCGGCGGAGTGAACGCCACGATCTACCACGCCGACGTCAGCGCCAGCTTCGCCACCCAGAACACGGTCAAGCGGGGGGCGGAGGAGACCCACAAGCACACCCGTACGCAGACCTCCAAGGTCAACACGGAGATCAGGCGCAACTTCAAGACGACCTTCAAGACGGTGACCGAGACCACCGACACCTCCAGCCGCCGCTACGTGCTGCAGAACGCCAGCACCACCGACCTGGTCAACTACGAGTTCCGGCGCAAGATGCGCAAGGTCGGCGTGCAACTGCAGCACATCGGCACCCGACTGTGCTGGCAGGTCTACCTCCCCGACCCGGGCCGGGACCTGGGGCTCGGTGACATGGTCCACGTCGTCGACGCGCCCGACCTCACGGCGATCCCCAAGCCCGCGGACATCCCCGACCTCGAAGACAAGCAGGTGCCCTTCCACTTCGAGGTGCCGTTCCTGCACGACCAGGGCCCGGACGAGGACGCCAAGCTGACCTACCTGCCGGAGAGCGGCAACGCCTGCCGCGGCATCAACCCCACCAGCACCCCCGGCGGACACGACGACATCGTCCAGTTCTGCTTCGACTTCCCGCTCCCGCCGGCCCCACCGGGCTACCGCCTGACCGGGGTCGCCTCGATCGACCGCCACGGAGCGCAGGCCAACTTCGCCCCGCTCGACTCGACCGACCTGGTACCCGACCCCGACCCGGACAAGAACACGCTCAAGATCCGCCTCACCTACGCCAACTGGCAGGGCCGCAAGTCCATGCCGTTCGACGCCGTACTGACCTACACGCCCACCGACGCCGCCAAGACCGACCTCCAGAAGCGGCGGGACGCCGCGCAGGCCGACTACCAGGCGGCGGTCGACCGGCTGGAGCACGAGGCCTACGGCAAGGCGGTGCGCGAACGGCTGCGCCTGGTCAGCGCGCTGACCCCGCGCCGGCCGGAGGTGCTGCGCAGCGAGGAACGGCGCGTGGTGTTCCGCGACATCCTGCGGCGCCTGGAGAACAACGGTCACTACCCCCAGGACCCGGACCACCCCCCGTTCGCGGAATCGGAGCAGATCAACCAGCTCTTCGACGTCGAGGAGATGCTCTACTTCGTCGCCCCGGACTTCTGGCGGCCCGGCCCGGTGGCCCCGCCCGCCCCCGACCGGAACAGCGCCGGCCGCTACCCGCTGCCGCCCGAGAAGCAGCCGCCCCTCCCCGACGGCACCGTCGAACTGCCGCTCGCCGGGCAGACGGTGGCCGGCTGGTACTCCCGCGCGGACGAGTACCGCACCTCGGGCGCGGCGGGCGCGCCCGCCCCCGAATGGCGGGTCGACTACCTCATCACCGAGGAGACCCAGCCGGCGCCGCTCGGCAGCTCGCTGGGCTGGCTGATCCAGATCGACGGCGACGAGCGCCGCAACGAGTTCCTCAACGCCGCCTGGGCCAAGGCCGTCATGCCCGTCAGGCCCGGACAGGAGGTCGCCGCGCTCGCCTGGCTCCTGGGCGTCGAAGGCGTGGCGGGGCTCGGCCTGCCCTACCCCGTCCAGCCCGGAGACCCGCCGGAGTACCAGAACAAGACGTACGGCGACGTCCTGCAGCTCCTCGCGGCCAAGCTCCAGGCCGCCAACACGGCGGTGGACAACACGCTGGCCTCGGAGAAGGTCTTCGAGACGGGATTCGACCCGCTGGAGGGCGGGTTCCGCCGGCCGGACGACCCGTACCAGATCTTCGACCAGTGGATCGAGGTCATGCCCACCGACCAGGTGGCGGCTGTCGCGGTCCGCTACGACCCGCGCACCGGGCAGCAGCTGTGAGCGCGGCGCGCGGCGGCTGAAAGGGCGGCCGGCCCCGGCGCCGGCACCCGCAGCTCGATCCGGACACCCCGGCGGCGGGCGACCCGGGGCGGGCGGCGGAGGGGCACCGCGCCCGGGTCCGCCTCGCCGCGCCCGTTCACCGGGATGCCGCTTCGCGTCGCTCCAGCCAGTCGAGGTACCAGGTGGCGAAGGTGTGGCGGTTCCCCTGCGCGTCGACGCACGGCTCGAAGGGCGGGTCGACCGCACAGTCCCGGTCGCGGAGCTCTCCGCGATGAGGGCCGACGACGACGAGCCAGCTGGTCATCCCGCACCCGTTGTCGCTGATGTGGATCGCGCCCCGGCCGCGTTCCACGCGCCAGATCTCGTCGCCGGCGTCGCCGAATACCTCGCGGTAGTCGTCCAGGCGGTTGGTGTCCCCGTCCCGGGCGGCGGGTTCGTACCCGGCGGCGCGAAGCGTCGCGGTCTGCCGGTCGGCCCAGCCCTCCGTCTCGACGAACGGGCCGCTGGGGTCCAGCAGCCAGGGTTGGTCCTCGTCGTCGTCCCAGACCCATCCCCACGTCCCGTCGATCCGGCGCAGCGAGGTGAGGTGGAGCGCCGGTCCGGGACCGCCGGCCCCGACCTCCGCCAGGAATGCGCGGTACTCACCGGGGAGTGCGACGCCGAACTGGGTCTCGGCCTCGGCGATCTCGGCGGGGGTCAGGGCGGGTTCGAACACCGGGTACCGGGACGGCCCGAGGCCACGGGCCCGACGCTCGGCCTCCTCCACCGCCATGACGCGTTCCCGGACTGACGACCAGTCCACCTGGGTGTTCATGGCTTTCCTGGTTCTCCTGGTTCTGCCGGTGGCGGAGACGGGCCTGACGGATGTTCGTCGTTCAGGGTAGTAGTCGCGGCGGCGGCCGGTGACGACCGGCTGTTCGAGAGGGGACCGGTCCGGCCCCGTGCGGGGGCGGTGGAGGCTCCCCGGCTTCGGGAGGGGTGTCGGAGCCCTCTGGCATCCTTCGCCCCATGCCGTACGACGCCGCCCTCCAGCTCGTCCAGACGACCGACCCGCACGACGTCACCGCCGAACTCCGGCAGCAGCTGATCGACTGCTGGATCGCGGTCACCAACAGCGGCGGCGCCGCGGGATTCCCCTTCCCTCCGGTGGGGCGCGACGACGTCACGCCCGCCGCGGACGGGCTCCTCGCCCGCCTCGACCCGCAGCGGAGTCGGCTCCTCACCGCCCGGGTCGACGGCGTCCTGGCCGGATGGGTCGTCCTCAACCGCGACCCCTACCGGCTCGTCGGGCACTGGGGCACCGTCCACCACCTCCAGACCCACCCGGCCTTCCGCGGCCGCGGAATCGGATCCGCCCTCGTCCGCGAGCTCCGGAGGATCGCCCGCGACGAGCTCGGCCTGGAACAGCTGCGCCTGGCGGCGCGCGGCGGCGAGGGCCTGGAGGACTTCTACGGGCGGCTCGGCTGGCGCGAGATCGGACGCTGGCCCGAAGCCCTCCGGCTCGCTCCCCACGACACCCGCGACGAGGTCCTGATGATCCTTGCGCCGCTGTGATCGCCGGGGCGTCCGGGCGGTTCCCGTTGCCCGTTCCGGCGTCCCCGGGCCCGGTGGAAATCGGTTCCGGCGTTCTCCTGGTGGGCAGGTCATAAGTGGAGTTTTGACATTCCGCTTAACTTCCTACAGTCTTCTCGGCATGTCTGACCGTCACCCGATCGAGTGCGCCGCCATCGAGCTGGCGCTGATCGGCGTGGCCGCGCACTGCGTTTCCGACAATCTCTGTCGCTGAATCCGCCTGCCCCGACGCGTTGTGCGGTGATCGCCGCATCGGGGCGTCGCCCCTCCCTGCGGGCGCGGTGCCGCTCACTCTTCTCGAAGCCTCACTGTCGCCCGCCTTCCTCCGTACACCATCGGTAGCGAAAGGCTCCCTTTCCGATGTCTCGAACCACCTTCACCCCTCGCCGCCTCGCCACGGCGACCGTCACCGTCGCGCTCGTCGTCGGACTGGCGGCGTGCGGACCGAAGGCCGACGGCGGTGGTGGCACCGGCAAGGACGCCGCGCCGCAGCAGGGCGGCACCCTCACCGTCCTCAACCAGAACCCGCAGGACCAGTTCGATCCCGCACGGCTCTACACCTCCGGCGGCGGCAACGTCCCCTCGCTCGTCTTCCGCACCCTCACCACCCGCAACCGGGCCGACGGCGCGGCCGGCACCAAGGTGGTCCCGGACCTCGCCACCGACACCGGCACCCCCTCCGAGGGCGCCACCGTCTGGACGTACCACCTCAAGGACGGCCTGAAGTTCGAGGACGGCTCGCCGATCACCACCGCCGATATCAAGTACGGCATCGAAAGGTCATTCGCCCCCGAACTCTCCGGTGGCGCACCGTTCCTGAGGGACTGGCTGGTCGGCGCCGCCGACTACCAGGGCCCGTACAAGGACGGCCGCACCCTGGACGCCATCGAGACGCCGGACGA
The DNA here is from genome assembly GCF_053612025.1 of Kitasatospora sp. NPDC054768. NCBI lineage: Bacteria > Bacillati > Actinomycetota > Actinomycetes > Kitasatosporales > Streptomycetaceae > Kitasatospora > Kitasatospora sp. NPDC054768. The sequence continues at coordinate 35,836 of NZ_JBSHBN010000015.1, read as the reverse complement.
GAAGACCATCGTCTTCCGCCTCAACAAGCCCGAGGGCGACTTCCCGTACCTGGCCACCCAGACGCAGTTCGCACCCGTCCCGAAGGCCAAGGACACCGGGACGAAGTACCAGGACCACCCCGTCTCCTCCGGCCCCTACCAGGTGGTCAAGAACGAGAACGACGGCGCGCACCTCGTCCTCAAGCGCAACCCCAACTGGTCGGCGGCGACGGACGACCAGCGCAAGGCGTACCCCGACACCGTCGACGTGCAGTCCGGTCTCGACCCGGCGGTGATCAACCAGCGGCTCTCCGCCGGCACCGGCGCCGACGCGGCCGCCGTCACCACCGACACCAACCTCGGCCCCTCCGAACTCGCCCAGGTGAAGGACGACAAGGCCCTCGCCGCACGCGTCGGCACCGGCCACTTCGGCTACGTCAACTACCTGGCGTTCAACCCCAAGGTCAAGCCCTTCGACAACCCCAAGGTCCGGCAGGCCGTCGCCTACGCGGTCAACCGCACCTCGGTCGTCAACGCCGCCGGAGGCTCCTCGCTCGCCGAGGCCGCCACCACCTACCTGCCCACCCAGGAGACCTTCGGGTACACCCCCTACGACCCGTTCCCGGCCGGTGCCACCGGAAACCCGGAGAAGGCCAAGGAGCTGCTGAAGGAGGCCGGTTACCCGGACGGCCTGACCATCACGCTCACCCACTCCAGCGCCGTGGGCAAGGGCTACGGCCCGGACCTGGCCACCGCCGTCCAGGACGGCCTGAAGGCCGCCGGGATCACCGTCCAGCTGGAGGCCCTGGACTCCACCAGGTACTCCAAGACGATCCACACCGTCAGCACCGAGCCCGGCCTCTTCCTCTCCGGATGGGGCGCCGACTGGCCGTCCGGCGGCCCGTTCCTCGCGCCCATCTTCGACGGCCGGCAGATCGTCACCGACGGCTACAACTTCAACTCCGCGCAGCTGGACGACCCGTCGGTGAACGACGAGATCGACCAGATCAACAAGATCACCGACCACGCCGAGGCCGCCAAGCGCTGGGGCGCCCTGGACCAGCGCATCGGCGACCAGGCCCTCACCGTCCCGCTGTTCCACCCCGTCTACAAGCGGCTGTCCGGCAAGGACGTCCGCACCATCGTCATCAGCGACTGGACCGGCGTGCTCGACATCTCCCAGGTCGCGGTCAAGTAGCGGTCGGGAACGGACGGATCGGTCAGACAACCATGGCTCCACAGGAACCCAGCGCCGGGGAGGCCCGCGCGGCCTCCCCGGCCGCCGGGGGCCGGCAGGTGTGGCGGCGGCTGCTCGCGCGGCGCGCCGCCCTCGCCGCCGGCCTCGTCATCGTCCTGCTCGCCCTCGTCGCGGCGGCGGCACCGCTGCTCAGCGCGCTCGAAGGCCAGGACCCCACCAGCTACCACAACGACCTGCTCGACTCGGCGGCCGGCGGGGTGCCCACCGGCTCCTTCGGCGGCGTCAGCGCCGAGCACTGGCTGGGCGTCGAACCGGGCACCGGGCGCGACGTGTTCGCCCGGCTCGTCCACGGCGCCCGGATCTCGCTGCTCGTCGCCGTCGGCGCCACCCTCGTCCAGGTCGCGATCGGCGTCCTGCTCGGCCTCACCGCCGGCCTCGGCAACCGGCTGCTCGACCAGCTGATCGGCAACACCACCGAGGTGATGCTCGCGCTGCCCTCGCTGGTCTTCGCCATCTCGCTGATGGCGGTCGTGCCCTCCGGATTCCCCCGCCCGCTCCTGCTGACCCTGGTCATCGGGCTGCTGGGCTGGGCCGGCACCTCGCGGATCGTCCGGGCGCAGACACTCAGCCTCCGGCAGCTCGACTACGTCGCCGCGGCCCGGCTCGCCGGCGCCACCCGGTGGCGCATCGCCCGCCGGGAACTGCTGCCCTCCCTGGCGGCGCCGGTCATCACCTACGCGGCGGTGCTGCTCCCGTCCAATGTGATCGCCGAGGCCGGGCTCTCCTTCCTCGGCGTGGGCGTCAAGCCGCCGACCTCCTCCTGGGGCCAGATGCTCTCCGGCGCGACCACCTGGTTCCGCGCGGACCCGACGTACGTACTGCTGCCGTCGGCGCTGCTGTTCGTCACCGTGCTCGCCTTCACCGTGCTCGGCGACGCCGTCCGCACCGAGCTCGACCCCCGCGCGGCCTCCCGGCTGCGGGTCGGCACGGCGCGGGGCGGCGCCGGTGCGGCGAGCGGCGGCTCTTCGAGTGGCGGTCTGTCGACTGCCGGTTCTTCGAGCGGCGCCGAGGAGGCCACCGCATGACCCGCTTCCTGCTCCGCAAGGCCGTCGGCATGCTCGGCGTCCTGCTCGCCCTCTCCCTGATCGTCTACGCGGTCTTCTACATCGCCCCCGGCGACCCCGCCCAGCTGGCCTGCGGCGAGAAGTGCAGCCCCGCCCAGGTCGCCCAGGTGCGCGAACGGCTCGGCCTCGACGCCCCCGTCCACCTGCAGTACGCCCACTTCCTCCAGGGCATCGTCGCCGGCCGCGACTTCAGCGCCGGCACGGGCCTGCTGCACTGCCCGGCGCCCTGCCTGGGCGTCTCCTACCGCAGCGGCGAGCAGGTCACCGACATGATCACCGCCCGGCTGCCGGTCACGGCCTCGCTCGCGCTCGGCGCGATGGTGCTCTGGCTCATCCTCGGGGTCGGCACCGGGCTGGTCTCCGCGCTGCGCCGGGGCCGGCTCAGCGAGCGCCTGCTGACCGGCCTGACCCTGGCCGGCAGCTCGATCCCGGTGTTCATCATCGGCCTGGTGCTGCTCATCGTCCTGTGCGCCCAGCTCCAGTGGCTGCCGTTCCCGAGCTACGTACCGCTCACCGACGACCCCCAGCAGTGGTTCTGGGGCCTGCTGCTGCCCTGGGTCTCGCTCGCCCTGATCGAGTCCGCCAAGTACGCCCGGCTGACCCGCTCGTCCATGCTGGAGGCCCTCGCCGACGACCACATCCGGACCTTCCGGGCGTACGGCGTCAGCGAGCGGCGCCTGGTGACCCGGCACGCGCTGCGCGGCGCGCTCACCCCGGTGATCGCGCTCACCGCCATCGACCTCGGGACGATGTTCGGGTCCGCCGTGCTGACCGAGTCGCTCTTCGGCCTCCCGGGGCTCGGCAAACTGCTGGTCACCTCGGTCGGCCTGATCGACCTGCCGACCGTCGTCGGCCTCACCCTCGTCACCGGGTTCTGCGTGGTCCTCGCCAACGTCATCGCGGACGTGCTCTACGCGGTGTCCGACCGAAGGGTGGTCCTGACGTGAGCGTCGAACCGCTGGGCGCCGAGCGCCTGGTCGCAAAGTCTCCGGGGGCCGAGTCACGGGGTGTCGAGTCACGGGGTGCCGAACCCCTGGTCGACGTCCGGGACCTGGTCGTCGACTTCCCGGTCGGCGGCGGCCACGTGCGCGCCGTCGACGGCGTGGGCTTCACCCTGGAGGCCGGACAGGCACTCGGCATCGTCGGCGAGTCCGGCTCCGGCAAGAGCACCGTCGCCTACGGACTGCTCGGCCTGCACCGCGGGACCGGAGCCCGGATCGGCGGCACCGTCCGGGTCGCCGGCGTGGACGCCGTCACCGCCGAGGGCGCGGAACTCCGGCGCCTGCGCGGCGGACTGGCCGCCATGGTGTTCCAGGACCCGCTCTCCGCGCTCGACCCGTACTACGCGGTGGGCGACCAGATCGCCGAGGTCGTCCGGGTCCACCGGGACGTCTCCCGCCGGGACGCCAGGGCCCGGGCCGTCGAGGTGCTCGACCGCGTCGGCATCGCCGACGCGGCCCGCCGCTCGCGCTCGCGTCCGCACGAGTTCAGCGGCGGCATGCGCCAGCGGGTGCTGATCGCGATGGCCCTGGCCTGCGAGCCGCGGCTGCTGGTCGCCGACGAGCCGACGACCGCGCTGGACGTCACCGTCCAGGCCCAGATCCTCGACCTGCTCCACGAGTTGCGCGCGGAGACCGGGGCCGGGCTGGTCCTGGTCACCCACGACCTGGGCGTGGTCGCCGGGAGCGTCGACCGGGTGCTGGTGATGAAGGACGGCCGGGCGGTGGAACACGGCCCGGTCACCGAGGTGCTGGGCGCTCCGCGTGAGCCGTACACCCGCGCGCTGCTGTCGGCGGTGCCCCGGGTCGACGCACCCGGCGCTCCGGACGTCCCGACCGCGTTGACCGTTCCGACTGGGCCGACCCGACCGGCCGAGCCGGCCGGGGGAGAGGTCCTGCTCGAAGCCACCGACCTGCGCCGGGAGTTCGCCACCCGGGGCGGCCTCATCCGGCGCGCCGCCCCCGTCACCGCCGTGGACGGCGTCTCGCTCACCGTACGGGCCGGCGAGACCCTGGGCATCGTCGGCGAGTCCGGCTCCGGAAAGACCACGCTCGGGCGGATGCTCGTCCGGCTGCTGGAACCGACCGGCGGCCGGCTCCACTACCGCGGCCGCGACATCGGCGCGCTCGGGGAGAAGGAACTGCGCCCGCTCCGGCGGGAACTGCAGATGGTCTTCCAGGACCCGGTGTCCTCGCTCAACCCGCGCCGCTCCATCGGGGAGTCCGTCGCCGACCCGCTGCGCATCGCCGGCGAGAGCGACGAGCGCCGCATCCGCGTCCGGGTCGGCGAACTCCTCGAACGCGTGGGGCTCGACCCCGACTGGTACCACCGCTATCCGCACGAGTTCTCCGGCGGGCAGCGGCAGCGGGTCGGCATCGCCCGGGCGCTCGCGCCCCAGCCGCGACTGATCGTCTGCGACGAACCGGTCTCCGCGCTGGACGTCACCACGCAGGCCCAAGTGGTTGAGCTGCTAGGCGAGTTGCAGCGCGACCTCGGCCTCGCGCTGGTCTTCATCGCCCACGACCTCGCCGTGGTCCGGCAGGTCAGCGACCGGGTCGCCGTGATGCGGGCCGGACGGATCGTGGAGCAGGGCGAAGCCGACGCCGTGTACGACTCGCCCCAGCACGCCTACACCAAGGGCCTGCTGGCCGCCGTACCCGTGCTCGACCCGGTCGAGGCGACCGCCCGACGTCACGCCCGACTGGCGACCGCCGGCGTCTGACCGACCCCCGGCACCGGACCGGCCCGCACCCCACGGGGTGCGGGCCGGCCGCGTTGCCGGAGCACTCGGCGCACACCACGACACCGTCCGTGCGGGTCCGGCGGGACGGACGCTCCGGCGGAACTCAGGCCCGCCGGGGCGCCGGCCGCCGTCACCTACACTGCGGCCATGACTGGCTTACTACGCCTATGGGTTGCGCGAGGAGCTTCCTCGCCCGGTGACATGCCTCGACGGTCGGGAATCATGGCAGCCGTAGCACTCGTGCTGCTGGCGGCGGATTTCGTCACCAAACAGATAGCGCTGACACATTTCTCGGGGAGCGATCCGACAGAGGCCCTCGGTGGGCTTCTGAAATTCACGCTGGTCTTCAACTCGGGTGGAGCATTCTCCATCGGCGAGGGGGAGGCATGGTTCTTCACCACGGTGAAGATCGTGGTCGTCGTCGCCATGCTGGTGGTGTCGCCCCGAATCCGCACCCCCGTCTGGGCGGTCTCCTTCGGGCTGGTCATCGCCGGGGCAGCCGGAAATCTCGTCGACCGGTTGTTCCGGGCCCCCTCCCCGTGGCAGGGACGCGTCGTGGACTGGATCCAACTGCCGCACTGGCCGGTCTTCAACCTCGCCGACTGTGGCGTGGTGTGCGGCAGCGCCCTGGTGATGTGGGCCTCGGCACGAGGCATCCGCCTGAACGGCACGCTCGCGTCCGACGCGCCGGCCGAGGCGGGCGCGTCGGAGCGGACTGCCGAGAGGAGGGGCCAGTAGGGCGATGGGCCTTCCGGCCGGGCAGTAACGCTGCCGTACGGGCGCGGGCCCGGCGCCGCGACGGGCCGAGCCCGGCAGGCCGGGGCGCCGGGCCCTCCTAACCGTTGCCGATGGTGAGTTGGGCGATGGTCCCGAGCTCCTCGGTGTCGTCGAGGTCGAGCAGTGAGAGGTGGGCGCCCGCCGGGTCGCCCGCGGCGAAGCTGTTCCGGTTCAGGGTCGTGACCGGGACGACCGCCTTCACGGTCGCGCCCGTGCAGCTGGGGGCGAACCGGGTGGCGCCGAGGGCACCGGAGCGCCGGTCCTCGGCGGTCACGGTCGCGGACCTGACGAAGCCGCCGGGGTCGCAGGAGTACGCGATGGTGATGTTCACCGTCGTCGAAGCACTGCCGGAGACGGTCGCGCCGTCGATCCGCACCCCGGTGCCGGCGTGCGCCGGAGCTGCGCCGAGCAGCATCCCCACGGCCAGTGCGGGGACGCCGAGCCAGGTCGCGATCCTGCCGTTCATGAGGGCCCCTTTGTTTGTCGGACGGAATGAAGGAGGCACCAAGATCGACGCGCCTGGCACCATGGTCCTCCGCCACCCGTGGAGGACGAGAAGGACGGATCACATGGCCCTTTCCTACAGCCTTGAACTGGTGACCCCGTGGGCCCCGGTCCAGGTCGCCCGGAAGCTCGTCGGCGTCGCCCGGCCGATGCGGCTCTTCGCCGTCCCCGCGACCGTCGACACGCTGCTCGCAGACGGCGCGCTCACGGCGTGCGGCACCTGGATCCGGGTGACCCCGTGCAAGCCCATCCCCTGGGGAGATCCCCGGATCGGCGGCCGCGCCTTCACCCCGACCGTCTCGGTCGCCTTCCGGCTGGGCAAGGAGACCGGCATCTCCGGCCAGCAGGACGACATGATCCGGCTGGCCGACGCCCTCCTCGTGCAGGTGCCCGGTGACGCGGTTCTGCACCTCGACCAGGAGGACGTCTGGCTGGTGCGTCAGGACGGCGAGCTGACCCTCGGCGAGAGGTCCGACATCTGGCCGCCGGAGCGCCTGGCCGCCGTCTCGCGGCGCTACCGCCGTCAGACGCACGAGTTCGTCGACGAGGGATGACCGGACCGGGGCATCGCCGTTCGCCGGGACGACTCGCCCCGGCGCGCCGGAACACGGTGCGGCAGCGGGCGGGCCGGTCGGTCACCAGTCATCACCGAAGGGCCGGGTAGCGCACGAACCCAGGGCCCGGCGCGTCCGCGAGGCGCGATCGCGGCGCCCCACGGGTGTCCGGCCCCCGCGCGATCGTCTGCGGAGGGATCGGCGCCCGCCGAATCTCCACAGCCGTCCATCGCGTCAACTCGGCCTTTGTGCGGGCTGCTTGAGCTCGAACCCCTCACCGAGCACGGCAGCGTGCGCGGCGCGCCCGGACTCGCGCCGGACGCCGACGACACCGCCCTGGCCCGATTCGGCGGCTCCGCCGCCCGCCCCGCGCTGCGCCGCGCCGCCGAATGGGCGACGCTGACCCAGCACCCCGACGGCTCCTGGGGCATCTGGGGCCCCACCCCCGAGGAGATCGCCTACGGCGTCCAGATCCTGCTCGCCGCCCCGACCACCCCCACCGAGCCCCTCGCCCGCGCCCGCACCTCCCTCGGCCACCACCTGCCCGACGCCCCCGCGCATCCGCCCCTGTGGCACGACGAGACCCTCTACACCCCCACGGCCGTCGTCGAGGCCGAGGTCCTCGCCACCCTGCACACCCTCGCCACCCTCCCCTGAACAACGACGGGTCCGATCCACTGCCGGCCGGGCCGACCCGGCGTCGCCTCGCCGAAGACGGTGCCGATCACCACCATGGGTCGGCACCCGGGCCTCGGTGCGTCAGGTCGGGATCAGGGCAGGCGCCAGATCTGGTTGGCGGCGGCGGAGCAGTCCCACAGGATCAGCCCGGTGCCGGCGGGGCCGGCGCCCGAGTCGTCCAGGCACTTGTTGCTCTGCGGGTTCTTGAGGGTGCCGTCGGCCTGGGGCTGCCAGACCTGGTTTCCGGCGCCGCTCACGCAGCCGTACAGCTGGACGGGGGTGTTGTTGCCGGGGTTGGTGCCGGGGGCGGTCATGCATTTGCCGAGGGTGCGCAGGGTGCCGTCGGTGCCGACGGTCCACTGCTGGTTGGCGGCGGTGCCGCTGCAGGCCCAGACGACGATCGGGTTGCCGTCGGCGGTGCCGGCTCCGGAGTCGTCGACGCACAGGCCGTTGATGCCGGTGATGTGGCCGGTGCCGGTGGTCCTGTCCAGGCCGATCTGGACGGTGCCCAGGTGGCTGGCCGCTGTCGCCGGTGTGCCGGAGAGCCGGCTGAACGTCATGCCGGAGACCGGGACCGACACCTGCTGGACCAGGTAGGACTTGCCGGCCGTGGTCGGGATGGTGAACCGTCCGGCCCTGGTGGGGCGGACGATGAGGGTCGACTTGTCGGTGCCGTCGACGACCGACACGCTCTGGCCGGGCCAGGGGTTGCGGATGTTGATGGTGCCGGTGGAGCCGGCGTGGATGCCGACGGTGCCGATGACGCCGCCGTGGACCTGGACGGAGACGGTGCTGCCGCCGTGGATGTACTGGGTGCCGTCGGCGTCCCAGCCCTGTGGCAGGGCCGGGGCGATCCGCAGCAGGCCGTCGTAGTCCTGGACCAGGGCCTCGTTGATCGCGAGTGCGACGTTGGCGGCCTGCTCGATGTAGGGCTCGGTGCCGCCGGACTGGCCCCACAGGTTGGCCAGGCCAGTGGGATAGGTCTGGTACTTCCGGGTCAGGGCGGTCAGGTCGGCGGCGACCCGGTCGGGCAGGCCGAGGCGGGCGGCGTGGACGGCGTCGAAGCTCCAGTCGTTCTGCTGGACGTTGACCCGGCTGCTGTAGGTGCGCCGGGCCACGGGCAGCAGTGGTGAGTCGTCGCCGATCAGGCCGTAGGGCCAGACGGCTTCCAGGTCGTCGTTCTCGGTGTTGTAGACCGTCGCGGTGGGCTGCGAGGACTGGCCGAGCACGTCGGTGCCGGAGGCGTCGGCGGAGGCAGTGAGGTTCTGCCGGTGGGTCGCGGCGTCGGTGCGCGGGTAGTCGGGGATCTGCGGGATCGCGGCGTGCAGTCGGGAGATCAGTGAGGCGTCGGCGTTCAGGATCCTGGCGGCGGAGATCGTGGCGGGGAAGAGGCCCTTCATCGCGTCGATCATGTTGACCGGGTCCTGCACGTTCCACTGGTTCTCGTGGACGTTGGCCACCGCGTGCCGCTTCCCGTCGGCGCCGACCGTGGTGAAGGCCAGCAGGAACTGGGCGGACTGCTGCATGAGCGGGTAGTTCGCCGCCAGGAAGGCCTTGTCACCGGTGGTCAGGTACTGCTGCCAGACCCAGAGCCCGATTTCGGCGCCGGTGGAGACCGTGGCACCGTTCCAGGTGGTCAGTGCCTGGTCGCAGGAGGCGTCGCCGAACGGGTCGCCGTCGTTCTGGAAGCCGTTGCCGTTGAAGCGCATGGTCTCCGGCACGCAGATCCCGGGCCGGTTGCTCATGTGGGTCCTGGTCCAGGCCTGGATGTCGGCCAGGTTGGAGGTGTAGAGGTTGTAGAGGCCGGTGTTGAGGTCGAAGGCGCCGGCGCCGATGTTGGCGGCCACCTGTCCGCGGATGTTCCAGAACCAGTAGCCGGCCGGGTACCAGTTCTGGGTGTCCTGGGAGAAGTTGAAGAGGTCGGCGACTCCGGCCTGGGAGCCGGGCAGCGGCCCGCGGGACTCCTCGGCGGTGTAGAAGTAGTACAGGGTGCGCAGTTTCTCCAGGTAGGCGGCGGTCCCGTCCGCCGAGGAGAGCTTCACCAGGCCGAGCTTGCCCCAGTAGTCGTGCCACCAGGCCAGGTGTGGTGCCCGCAGGGCGTCGGCGCTCGCGGTCGCGTCCGAACCCAGCAGCGAGGCGGCGGTGGCGGCGGCGTTGCCGCCGGTCCAGTTCGGGCTGCCGACCAGGATGCGGAAGCTGCCGTCGGCGTTGGGGGTGAGGTTCACCTGCACGGTCTGTGCGTCGGTGACCGTGGCGGTGACGTCGCGCCCGTCGGCGGTGAGTGCGGCCAACGAGCCGAAGGTCCGGCCGGATCCGGTGGTGGCGTTGTTGTCGACCCAGGTCTCGGCGAGTGTCGCGATGCTGCCGGAGGCCGCTGCGGCCGGGGTGCGCCCGGACCACAGGTTGACCGTGGCGGACTGGGCGGTGTTCGGATCGGCGCCGGTCACGTCGACGACCAGCTCGTCCTTGTCGGCGCGGACGTGGATCGCCGCGCTCATCCCGCCGCCGGACTCGCGCAGCACGCCGTCGTACGGGTCGACGGTGGCGGTGAAGTCGGCTGCGCTCGTGATCCGTGACAGGCCGGGGATCTGGAGCCAGCCGGGGGACTTGCGGCCGGGCAGGGTGTCGGCGCGGTTGAGCTGGGCGGTGAAGCCGTTGGCGGCCCAGACCGCGGCGCCGAGGGTGCCGTTGCCCAGCGGAATCGACTGGGTCGCCGCGGTGTTCGGGCTGCCCAGGACGATGTTCGCCTCGCGGACGAGGCTCGCGGTGTCGACGGAGAACGCGCCGTTGGACCAGGCGGTGGTCGTGGTCGAGGAGGCGGCGGTCGCCGTGGCGGGTGACCAGGCGGCGGCGGTGGTACCAAGGGTCAGGGCGACTATCGCCCTGACCACCGGTGCACTTCGCATGTTGCGGCCCTTCAGTGGGGGTGGGGGAGCCATCAGTGGTGGTGCACGGACCGGAGTCCCGTCGTCCCGTTGTCGCGGTGGCTGCCGGTCCGGTTCTGGGGCCGTCTCGGTCAGCCCGCGGCGTGGTTGGCCCAGAGCGACGGGTCGTCGACGTTCTCCTTGGTGACCAGGGATGACGGGAGCTTGTCCTCCAGGCCGTTGGGCAGGGAGACGATGGTCGACCCGTGGTCGGTGGGCCCGGGTCGGAAGGTCTTGCCCTCGGCGGCGGACTTGGCGTAGTACAGGGCGTACTTGGCGTAGAGGTCGGCGGGCTGGGAGACGGTCGCGTCGATGTCGCCCTTGCGGATCGCATCGAGCTCGGCGGGGATGCCGTCGTTGGAGACGATGGCGATGTGGCCGCTCTGGCCGGCGGGCTTGAGCAGGCCCTTCTGCTGGAGCAGGGCGAGGGTGGGTTGGAGGAAGACACCGCCGGCCTGCAGGTAGATGCCGTTCAGGTCCGGGTTGGCGGCAAGGGTGGACTGGAGCTTGGCGGAGGCGATGTCGCCCTTCCACTCGGTGGCCAGCGCGATCACCTGGATGCCGGGGAAGTTGCGTTTCATGCAGGCGGCGAATCCCTCGGAGCGTTCGTATCCGTTGATGGAACTCAGTGCGCCCTGGAGCTCGGCCACCTTGCCCTTGCCGCCGAGTTGCTTGCCGAGGAACTCGCAGGCCTTGGCGCCGTACGAGCGGTTGTCGGCGCGTACCACCATGTAGACGTTGCCGTGCTCCGGTTCGGTGTCCACGCTGATCGCGTGGACGTTCGCACGGAACAGGTCGGAGAGTGTCAAGTCGGTGGCCATGGTGTTCTGCGGCGCCATGACGATGGACTTGGGATGCCGGGCGGCCAGCTTGTGGATGTTGGCGGTGAACGTCGCCTCGTCGCCGTCCGAATGGGTCGGGGGCAGCACACGCAGATGCTGGTCGTCGATCTCCTGCTGGAGGTACTTCGCGTACGCCTTCCAGAAGTCGGAGTCGGCGCGGGGGATGTCGATGCCGATCCGCGGGCGGGAGTCGCCGGCGTCGTCGGTGACCCCGCAGGCGGTGAGGCAGCCGGCGAGCAACACGGCGACGGAGCCGGTGCGGGTGGTCCGGATGGTTACGCTCTTCATGTGTGAGACCGTCCTGGGCGGTGGGTGTCGTGCGCATTGGCGGGGGAAAGGATGTGCGGGACCCGGCACGTCCGTCAGGCGACGGTGCCGAGGCCCAGGGAGCCGGTGCCGGCGGCCAGCCAGTCCTCGACGGCGGCGACGTGCACGGTGCTGGCACTGGCGGCCAGGACGGCGTCGCGGTCGACCAGCGCCTGCCAGATGGCCTCGTGTTCGCGGTGGGCCTGCTCGCGGGCGGTGGTGCGGGTACCGCGCACGATGCGCAGCCGCTGGGTGTGGGTGGAGAGGATGCCGAGCAGGGTGGACAGCACCGGGTTGCCGACGGCATCGGCGATGGTGCGGTGGAAGTCGATGTCCAGCTCGATGAACTCCTCGATGCCGGCGGCCGCGGCGCTCCGGTCGAGGACGGCCCGCAGCGTTCGCAGGTGTCCGTCGGTGAGCAGGCCGGCGGCGAGGGCGGTGGCCTGTGGCTCCAGCAGGCGCCGTACCTGGAGGAGTTGCCGGGCCGTGTGCCCGTGGGAGACGTCGGCGGCGAAGGCCATGGCTTCCAGCAGGAGGTGGGGTTCCAGGCCGGATACGTACGTGCCGTCGCCCTGCCTGGGGACGAGGATCCGCATCGCGGTGAGCGCCCGGACGGCCTCGCGCAGCGAGTTGCGCGACAGCCCGAGCTGGTCGGCGAGATCGGCTTCGTTGGGGAGTCTCGCGCCGGGAGGCAGGGCACCGGAGACGATCATCTCCTTGATCCTCTCGATGGCCTGGTCGGTCACCGCCATGGGTGTTCGCCTCCTGCGTGCGGGCATGGGAGTGGTGGTCGGTCGAGAGGCGGGGAAGGGGAGCCCGAAGCGGCGCGACCGGTTACCCGCCGGGCTGGTCGCGCCGCTTCGGCGGCTCTCAGGCGGTGGGACCCGTCACTCCTGCTTCTCGCCCGAGGCGAAGCGGGAGATGATCAGCGCGACGATGATGATCGCGCCGTTGAGGAACTGGTTCCACAGCGGTGGCACGCCCGCGAGGGTCATGACGTTGACCACGAGCTGGAGGGTCAGCACACCGGTCAGGGCGCCGAAGAGGGTGCCGCGGCCGCCGTTGAGGCTGACGCCGCCGATGACGGTGGCGGCGAAGACCTGGAAGATCCACCCGTTGCCCTGGTCGGCGGAGATGGAGCCGTAGTGGCCGGTGTAGAGGACACCGGCGAAGGCCGCCAGCAGGCCGCCGAGGATCAGCACGATCCAGGTGATCCGGTCGACCCGGATGCCCGCGGCGCGGGCGGCCTCGGGGTTGCCGCCGATGGCGTACAGGGCGCGGCCGTGGCGCAGCCAGGCGAGGGCGCCGCCGCCGGCCAGGAAGAGCAGGGCGCAGATCCAGATCGCCGCCGGGACGCCGAGCCAGCTGGTGCTGCCGAGGTAGGTGAAGGAACCGGGCAGGTTGACGATCGACTGGCCCTGGGAGATCGCGACCTGGAGGCCGCGGAGCAGGGTGAGCGCGCCGAGGGTGACGATGAAGCCGTTGAGGCGCAGCTTGAGGATCAGGAAGCCGTTGATCGCCCCGATGAGCGCGCCGACGGCCAGGCACAGCGGGATGGCCGTCCAGGAGGGGAAGAGCCCGAGGCCGTTGAAACGGGCGCCGTGGTCGGGCAGGACCAGCCAGACGGCGATGACGGGGGCCACGCCGATGGTGGATTCCAGGGACAGGTCCATCCGGCCGACGATCAGGATCAGCGCCTCGGCCAGGACCAGCAGGCTCAGTTCGGTGGCCTGCTGACCGACGCCCAGGAGGTTGTCGGAGGTGAGGAAGGCGGGCGAGACGGCGAAACCGATGACGCCCAGGACGAGCAGGACCGGTACGAGCGACAGGTCGCGGTAGCGCGCGAGGTCGAAGCGCCGGCCGACCGGCGTGGCGGGGGCGGTGGCCGCGAGCGGGCGTACCTCAGTGGTGGGAGACATCGCGTTCCTTCGTGTCGGTCCGGCCGGGCATGCCCTCCATGGCTGCGACCAGCTGTTCATCGCTCCAGCCGTGCTCGAACTCGGCGACGACGCGGCCGTGGAACATGGCCACGACGCGGTCGCAGACCCGCAGGTCGTCGAGTTCGTCGGACACGATCAGAGCGCTCTTCCCGGCGTCGGCGACCTCGCGAAGGGTGCCGAGCAGGGACTCCTTCGACTTGACGTCGACGCCGTTGGTGGGCCGGATGGCCACCAGGACGTGCGGCTCGGTGGCCAGCGCCCGGGCGATGACCACCTTCTGCTGGTTTCCACCCGACAGGGCGGACACCGGGGCCGAGGGGCCGGGCGTCTTGATGTCGAGGTCGCCGATCATCCGCTCGGCGAAGGCCCGGGTGCGCGAGGGCAGCACCGTGCCGAACGGCCCGAGCTGGTCGGTGACGGTCAGGGTGGCGTTCTCGGCGACGCTGCGCTGCGGGATGAGGCCCTGGATGTGCCGGTCCTCGGGCACGAATCCGATGCCGGCCGCGAGAGCGGCGGGAACGCGCCCGGTGCGCACCGGGCGGCCCGCGACGGTGATCGTGCCGGCCTGCGGGCGGTGCAGGCCGGCGATGGTCTCGCCGAGCCGGACGTTGCCGCTGGCGGCCGCCCCGGCCAGGCCCACGACCTCGCCGGCCCGCGCGGTCAGGGAGAAGGCCTGGTAGGCGCCGGCCAGGCTGAGGCCGGAGACCTCCAGCAGTGGGGCGCCGTCGGTGCGCGTGCGGCTCGTCACCGACCAGGCGGGCTCGCTGCCCCGGGCGCTCTCGCCGGTCATCGCCTCCACCAGGGCCTGCTGGTCGAGTTCGGCGACCGGCGCGGTGATGATGTGCCGGGCGTCGCGGTAGACCGTGACGGTGGTGCAGAGGTCGTAGACCTCCTGCAGGTGGTGGGAGATGAACAGGAAGGCGACGCCCTGTTCCTGTAGCGAGCGCAGCTTGTCGAAGAGCCGCTCGATGCCGCGTGCGTCGAGCTTCGCGGTGGGCTCGTCCAGGATGATGAAGCGGGCCCCGAAGGACAGCGCCCGGGCGATCTCGACGAACTGGCGCTGTTCGACGCTCAGGTCCTCGGCGCGCGCGGTCGGGTCGACGTCCACGCCGTACTCGGCGAGCAGCTCGGTGGCGCGGCCGCGCAGCCGCTTCCAGCTGATCGGGCGCAGGGCGCCGGTGCTCTGCCTGTCCACGAAGAGGTTCTCGGCGACGGTCAGCGCGGGGATGATGGTGGAGCGCTGGTAGACGCAGGCGACCCGGGAGCGCCAGGCGTCGGCGTCGCCGGGGGCGGGAGCCGGCTCGCCGTTGAAGCGCAGGGTGCCCGTGTCGGGGTTCTGCAGGCCGGTGAGGATCGACACGAGCGTGGACTTGCCCGCGCCGTTGCGGCCGACCAGGGCGTGCGACTCGCCGGGCGCGACCGAGATGCGGGCGTCGCTGAGGGCGACGGTGGCGCCGAAGCGCTTGCTGATCCCGTCGGCCTCGACGACGGGGCCCCGGACGGGGCTGGGGTCCGCCATGGCGGGGGTGTCCTTTCCGCAGGATCCGAGAACGGCGGCGCCGAGAGGGGAGCCCGGACCGCCGCTCACGTGGGGTCGGTGGGGCTACTTGCCTACGCCGTTGCCCCAGAGGGACTTGTCGTCGACGTTCTCCTTGGTGACCAGGGGAGCGGGGAGCTGGTCCTCCAAACCGTTGGGCAGGGAGACGATGGTCGACTGGTGGTCGGTGGCACCGGGTTGGAAGGTCTTGCCCTCGGCCGCGGCCTGCGCGTAGAACAGCGCGTACTTGGCGTAGAGGTCGGCGGGCTGGGAGACGGTCGCGTCGATGTCGCCCTTGCGGATCGCGTCGAACTCCTGCGGGATGCCGTCGTTGGAGACGATGGCGATGTGGCCGGGCTTGCCGGCGGGCTTGAGCAGGCCCTTCTGCTGGAGCAGGGCGAGGGTGGGCTGCAGGAAGACGCCGCCGGCCTGCAGGTAGACGCCGCCCAGGTCCGGGTTGGCGGCCAGGGTGGACTGGAGCTTCGCGGAGGCGACGTCGCCCTTCCAGTCGGTGGCCAGCTCGATCACCTGGATGTCGGGGAAGTTCTCCTTCATGCAGGCGGCGAAGGCCTCGGAGCGGTCGCGGCCGTTGACGGAGCTGAGCGCGCCCTGGAGTTCGGCGACCTTGCCCTTGCCGCCGAGCTGCTTGCCGAGGAACTCACAGGCCTTGGTGCCGTACGCCTTGTTGTCGGCGCGCACCACCATGTAGACGTTCCCCTTGTCGGGACGGGTGTCGACGCTGACCACGGGGATCTTCTTGGCGGACAGCTGGTCGAGGGTGGACGCGATCGCGCCGGTGTCCTGCGGGGCCATGACGACGGCCTTGGCGCCGGTGTTCTGGAAGACCTGGACGTTGGCGACCAGCTTGGTGACGTCGTTCTGCGAGTTGCTCACCGGCAGGGTGTTCAGGCCCTGGGCGGTGGCGTCCTGCTTGACGTACTGCGCATAGGAGTTCCAGAAGTCGGAGTCCGCACGCGGCAGGTCGATGCCGAGCGCCGGCTTGCCGCCGGCGGCGGAGTCCGTCGCGCTGCCGCGGTTGCAGGCCGTGGCGGCCCCCGCCAGGACGACTACGGCGGCGGCCGTGGCCGCGATTCTGGAGGAGCGAGGCTTCATGGTGCTGATCTCCTTGGCTGGGATGTCCGGGCTCCCCCGTGGGGCGTGGAGCCGGCGTGGTGGGAGGCCGAGTCGCCCGTTCCGGTGGGCGAAGCGGGCGGGGGGAGTCGGCATCCCCTCCAGCCCTCACCAGGAGGGAGGCCGGTTCCCGTTGCGGCGGCCCGTGGCAGACGGCTCCGGATCGCGCTTCCCACAGTCATCGGATGGCTTGCGGGTCACGAGGACCATACGAGCCTGACATCTGACTGACAAGAGGAAACCTCGGATGATTCTCAACCGTGACGTCCGGGTTTCCGCACCGTGTCGTGGATGAAGCGGTATTTCCACTCTGAGCTGCATATTTGACGGATGGTTAGAGAGCGTACAGCTGACGCGTCCGGCAAACATCGGAGGACTTCTTGCGAGGATGTGACTGAGGCTCGTATGGTCAGGGCGTCACGGATTCATCCGATGTGTTGGCCGGTGAAGAGGCCCGGCCCGCAGACCTATGACGGGAGTCAGGGCATGAAGCTACTGCGGATCGGACCGGCGGGAGAAGAGGTTCCGGCAGCCCTCGGTGACGACGGCCGGGTCTTCGCGCTCACGGGCCTGACCGGTGACATCGACGGAGCGTTCCTCGCCTCGGACGGGATCGACCGCGTTCGCGCCGCCCTGGCCGCCGGTGAGCTCCCTCCGATCGACGCGGCCGGCCTGCGGGTCGGGGCGCCGATCGCCCGGCCGGGCAAGGTCGTCTGCATCGGCCTCAACTACCGCGACCACGCCGAGGAGACCGGAGCCGCCATCCCCGGCCGGCCGGTGGTCTTCATGAAGGACCCCTCCACCGTGGTCGGCCCCTGCGACCGGGTGCTGATCCCGCGCGGTTCGGTGAAGACCGACTGGGAGGTCGAACTCGCGGTCGTGATCGGCCGCGAGGCCCGCTACCTGGACTCGCCCCAACAGGCCCTCGCCCATGTCGCGGGCTACGCGATCAGCAACGACGTCTCCGAACGCGAGTTCCAGCTGGAGTACTCCGGGCAGTGGGACCTCGGCAAGTCCTGCGAGACCTTCAACCCGCTCGGCCCCTGGCTGGTCACCCCGGACGAGGCCGGCGACCCGCAGACTCTGGGCCTCCGGCTGGCCGTCAACGGCGAGACCCGCCAGGACGGCAGCACCAAGAACATGATCTTCGACGTCGCCCACACCGTCTGGTACCTCAGCCAGTACATGGTGCTGCGCCCCGGAGACGTGATCAACACCGGCACCCCGGCCGGCGTGGCCCTGGGCCTGCCCGGCAACCCCTACCTGCGCGCGGGCGACACCGTCGAACTGGCCATCGACGGCCTCGGCACCCAGCGCCAGACCTTCTCCAACGCGTGAAAGGCACCACCTTGTCCGCAACCACAGCGGCGCGGATCACCGCCGTCGACACCTACGACATCCGCTTCCCCACCTCGCGGGAGCTGGACGGGTCCGACGCCATGAACCCGGACCCCGACTACTCCGCCGCCTACCTGGTGCTGCGCACCTCCGACGGCGAGCCGGAGGGCCACGGGTTCACCTTCACCATCGGCCGTGGCAACGACGTCCAGGTCGCCGCCATCGACGCGCTGCGCCCGCACATCGTCGGGCGTTCCGTCGCCGAGCTGTGCGCCGACCCCGGTTCCCTGTACCGCGACCTGATCGGTGACAGCCAGCTGCGCTGGCTCGGCCCCGAGAAGGGCGTGATGCACATGGCCATCGGGGCCGTGGTCAACGCCGTCTGGGACCTCGCCGCCAAGCGCGAGGGCAAGCCGCTGTGGCAGCTGCTCGTCGACGCCGACCCCGAATGGCTCGTCTCCCAGGTCGACTTCCGTTACATCGCCGACGCGCTGACGCCCGACGAGGCTCTCGAACTGCTGCGCAAGGGCAGACAGGGCGCACCCGCCCGGGCCGCCGAACTCGTGCGCCGCGGCTATCCCGCCTACACCACCTCGCCCGGCTGGCTCGGCTACAGCGACGAGAAGCTCACCCGCCTCGCCAAGCAGGCCGTCGCGGACGGCTTCACCCAGATCAAGCTGAAGGTCGGCGCCGACCTGGAGGACGACGTCCGCCGTTGCCGCGCCGCCCGCGCCGCCGTCGGCCCGGACATCCGGATGGCGATCGACGCCAACCAGCGCTGGAACATCGCCGAGGCGATCGAGTGGACGAACGCCCTCGCCGAGTTCGACCCGTACTGGATCGAGGAGCCCACCAGCCCGGACGACGTCCTCGGCCACGCCGCCATCCGCAAGGGTGTCCACCCGATCAGGGTCGCCACCGGCGAGCACGTGCAGAACCGCATCGTCTTCAAGCAACTGCTCCAGGCCGGCGCCCTCGACATCCTCCAGCTGGACTCGGCCCGGGTGGCCGGCGTCAACGAGAACCTCGCCATCCTGCTGCTCGCCGCCAGGTTCGGCGTCCCGGTCTGCCCGCACGCAGGCGGCGTGGGCCTGTGCGAACTGGTCCAGCACCTGTCGATGTTCGACTACGTCGCGCTCTCCGGCACCACCGAGGACCGGGTCATCGAGTACGTCGACCACCTCCACCAGCACTTCCTCGACCCCGTCGTCATCGACGCCGGCCACTACCGAGCCCCTGCCCTGCCCGGCTTCTCCGCCACCATGCACCAGGCCACCATCGACACCTACACCTACCCCGACGGCGCGTTCTGGGCAGCCGACCTGGCGGGCCACGACAAGGAGGAGCGCTCATGACCACCCGCGACCTCCAGGGACTCACCGCCCTGGTCACCGGCGGAGCCTCCGGCATCGGACTCGCCACCGCCCGCCTGCTCGGCGAACGCGGAGCGGACGTCGCCGTCCTCGACCTCGACCCGAGCAGCGTCCGCGTCCCGCTGCGCGGCTTCACCGCCGACGTCGCCGACGACCGCTCGGTCCGCGAGGCCGTTCAGGCGGCGGCCGAAGCGCTCGGCGGGATCGACATCCTGGTCAACAACGCCGGCATCGGCGCCGCCGGAACCGTCGAGGACAACCCCGACGAGCAGTGGCACCGCGTCCTGGACGTCAACGTGCTCGGCATCGTCCGCACCACCCGCGCCGCCCTGCCGCACCTGCGCCGCTCCACCCACGCCTCGGTGGTCAACACCTGCTCCATCGCCGCCACCGCCGGACTGCCCCAGCGCGCGCTGTACTCGGCGAGCAAGGGCGCCGTCCTCTCGCTCACCCTGGCCATGGCCGCCGACCACGTCCGCGACGGCATCCGGGTCAACTGCGTCAACCCCGGCACCGTCGACACCCCGTGGGTCGCCCGGCTGCTCGACGCGGCCGACGACCCGGCCGCCGAACGCGCCGCCCTGAACGCCCGCCAGCCCACCGGCCGGCTGGTCAGCGCCGAAGAGGTCGCCGCCGCCATCGCCTACCTCGCCTCCCCGGCCGCCGCCAGCGTCACCGGTACCGCGCTCGCCGTGGACGGCGGCATGGCCGGCCTGCGCCTGCGACCGGAGCCACGCCGGTGAAGCCGCGCCACAACCCGCTCGGCCGCAGCACGGCGCACGTGACCGCACTCGCGTTCGGCGCCGCCGGCATCGGAAACCTGTTCACCCCGGTCACCGAGGCGCAGGCCGAACAGGCCGTCACCGCAGCCTGGGAGTCCGGCGTACGGTACTTCGACACCGCCCCGCACTACGGCCTGGGCCTGTCGGAGCGCCGGCTCGGCGACGCCCTGCGCGAGTTCCCCCGGGACCAGTACACGATCTCCACGAAGGTCGGCCGGCTGCTGGAGCCGGCTCCCTCCGGCGACGGCGACGACCTGGCCAACGGCTTCGCCGTGCCCGCCACCCACCGCCGCGTCTGGGACTTCAGCGCCCGGGGCGTACGCCACTCCATCGAGGACAGCCTGAACCGGCTCGGCCTCGACCGGATCGACATCGCCTACCTGCACGACCCCGACGACCACGCCGAACAGGCGCTCACCGAGGCCTACCCGGAACTGGAACGCCTGCGCGCCGAAGGTGTCCTGGGGGCGATCGGCATCGGCATGAACCAGGCCGAGCTGCCCGCCCGCTTCATCCGCGAGACCGACATCGACGCCGTCCTGCTGGCCGGCCGCTACACCCTCCTCGACCAGCAGGGGCTGACCGAGCTGCTGCCCTTGGCCCAGCAGCGGGGCGTCGGCGTCGTCATCGGCGGCGTCTTCAACTCCGGCCTGCTCGCCGACCCCCGCCCCGGCGCCACCTTCGACTACACGGCCGCGCCCGACCACCTGCTGAACCGCGCGCTCGATCTCAAGGCCGTCTGCGAGCGGCACGGCGTACCGCTGCGCGCCGCCGCCCTGCGGTTCCCGTTCGGGCACCCGGCGGTGGCGAGCGTCCTGGTCGGCACCCGTAGCGCCGGTGAGGTCCGGGACGCCGCCACCATGCTCCACCACCCCGTCCCGGCGGTACTCTGGGCGGACCTCAAGGACCGCGGACTGCTGCCCGCGGACGTCCCCACGCCCGAGGTGGTGAGCTGATGCGCGTCGCCCTGTTCATCACCTGCTTCAACGACACGCTCTTCCCCGACACCGGCCGCGCGGTGGTGACCGTGCTGGAGCGACTCGGCCACCGCGTCGAGTTCCCGCGGGAACAGACCTGCTGCGGCCAGATGCACTTCAACACCGGCTACCGCCCCGACGCCCTCCCGCTGGTGGCCCGCTTCGCCCGGACCTTCGCCGACTACGACGCCGTGATCACCCCCTCCGCCTCCTGCGCCGGGATGGTCCGCGACAACCACCCCCTGCTCGCCCGCGACCACGGGAACACCGACCTCCAGCAGCAGGTCACCGAACTGGTGCCCCGGGTGTACGAGTTCACCGAGTTCCTGACCGACGTGCTCGGCGTCACGGACGTCGGCGCCCGCTTCCCGCACCGCGTCGCCTACCACCCCACCTGCCACTCCCTGCGCGGCCTTCGCCTCGGCGACCGCCCCGACCGGCTACTGCGCGCCGTCCAGGACATCGACCTCGTCGACCTCCCTGCCGCCGACTCCTGCTGCGGCTTCGGCGGCACCTTCGCCGTCAAGAACGCCGACACCTCCGCCGCGATGCTCGCCGACAAGAACGCCGCCGTCCTGGCGAGCGGCGCCGAGGTCCTGTGCGCCGCCGACAACTCCTGCCTGATGCACATCGGCGGCGGACTGTCCCGCCAGGGCGCGCCCGTGCGGACCCTGCACCTGGCCGAGATCCTCGCCGCCACCGAAGGAACCGCACGATGAGCAATCCCGGCAGCCGTGGCGTCGTCTGGCTCGGCTCGCCGTCCTTCCCCGAGGCGGCCCGCACCGCGCTTGCCGACCAGCAGCTGCGCGCCAACCTGAAGCGCGCCACCACCACCATCCGCGACAAGCGGCTCGCGGTCGCCTCCGAACTGGACGACTGGGAGCAGCTGCGTGATGCTGCCGCCGCGATCAAGAAGCGCACCTCACGTCACCTCAACCGCTATCTCGTCCAGTTGGAGGATGCCGTCACCGCTGCGGGCGGCACTGTGCACTGGGCGGGCGACGCCGCCGAGGCCAACCGCATTGTCACCGAACTCGTGCGGGCCACCGGCGAGCGCGAGGTGGTGAAGGTCAAGTCGATGGCCACGCAGGAGATCGGCCTCAACGAGGCCCTCGCCGAGGCCGGGATCACCGCCTACGAGACCGACCTCGCCGAACTCATCGTCCAACTCGGCGACGACCGGCCCTCCCACATCCTCGTCCCCGCGATCCACAAGAACCGCAGCGAGATCCGCGACCTCTTCACCGCCGAAATGGCCCGCTGGGGGCAGCCCGCACCCGACGGCCTCGGCGACGACCCGCGCGAACTCGCCGAAGCCGCCCGGCTGCACCTGCGGAGCAAGTTCCTCACCGCCAAGGTGGCCGTCTCCGGCGCCAACTTCGCCACCGCCGACACCGGCACCGTGGTCGTCGTGGAGTCCGAGGGCAACGGCCGCATGTGCCTCACCCTGCCCGAAACCCTCATCACCGTCATGGGCATCGAGAAGGTGGTCCCCACCTGGCGCGACCTGGAGGTCTTCCTCCAGCTGCTGCCGCGTTCCTCCACCGGCGAGCGGATGAACCCGTACACCTCCACCTGGACCGGCACCACCGACGACGACGGCCCGTCGCAGTTCCACCTGGTGCTGCTCGACAACGGCCGCACCGACACCCTCGCCGACGAGGTCGGACGCCAGGTCCTCGGCTGCATCCGCTGCTCGGCCTGCCTCAACGTCTGCCCCGTCTTCGAGCGCACCGGCGGCCACGCCTACGGCTCCGTCTACCCCGGACCGATCGGCGCCGTCCTCACCCCGCAGCTCGTCGGCGTGGAGAACGCCGCTTCGCTGCCGTTCGCCTCCACCCTGTGCGGGGCCTGCTACGACGCCTGCCCCGTCAAGATCGACATCCCCGAGGTGCTGGCCCACCTGAGGGCCAAGGCCGTCGAGAGCAAGCCGAAGCGGGCGGAGGCACTGGCCATGAAGGCCGCCGCCACCGTCCTCGACTCCCCGCGCCTGCTCTCCGCCGCCCAGAAGGCCGCCGCCCTCGGCGGCCGGGCCCTCGCCCGGAACGGGCGCATCGGCCGGCTGCCGGGCCCGCTGCACGGCTGGTCCGACACCCGCGACACCCCCGCACCCCCCGCCGAGTCCTTCCGCACCTGGTGGCGCAAGAACAGGGACCAAGAAGCATGAACAGCCGTCAGGCCATCCTCGCCCGTATCCGCGCCGCGCTCACCGACGTCCCCGCCGACGAACTGCCCACCGACGTCCCCGTACCCCGGACCTACCGCCGCAGCCACACCGAACCCGGCCAGGACACCGTCGCCCTGTTCGCCGAACGCGTCGCCGACTACCGCGCCACCGTCACCCTGACCACCTCCGCCGGCCTGCCCGGGGCCATCGCCGCCGCGATCACCCGGCGCGGTGCCACCCGCCTGGCGCTGCCCGGTGGCTTTCCCGTCGAGCTGCTGCCGTCCGGAGACTGGCAGTGGCACCCGGAACCGCTGGACGTCCCAACCTTGAACGCCTTGGACGGCGCCGTCACCCTCGCCGCCGCCGGCATCGCCGTCACCGGCACCATCGTCCTCGACACCGGCCCCGGCCAGGGCCG
Organism: Kitasatospora sp. NPDC054768; assembly: GCF_053612025.1. NCBI lineage: Bacteria > Bacillati > Actinomycetota > Actinomycetes > Kitasatosporales > Streptomycetaceae > Kitasatospora > Kitasatospora sp. NPDC054768. The sequence goes on along the minus strand of NZ_JBSHBN010000015.1, from coordinate 12,544 downwards.
CCGCGCCCTCACCCTCGTCCCCGACTACCATCTGTGCGTCATCCACGCCGGACAGATCACCGCCGACGTCCCCGACGCCCTCGCCCGCCTCGACCCCTCGCTGCCGCTGACCTTCATCTCGGGCCCCTCCGCCACCAGCGACATCGAACTCGACCGCGTGGAAGGCGTGCACGGCCCCCGCACCCTGCACGTCGTCATCGTCGACCCCACCCGCCCGGAGCAGCCATGAGAGTCGCCCTGCACACCCGCGTCCGCGCCGACCGGATCGCCGAGTACGAGGCGGCCCACCGCGCGGTGCCCGCCGAACTCACCGCCGCCATCCGCACCGCCGGCGTCACCTCCTGGACCATCTGGCGCAGCGGCTGCGAACTGTTCCACCAGCTGGAGTGCGAGAGCTACACCCGTCTCCTCGCCGCACTGGAGCACCTCCCGGTCAACACCGCCTGGCAGGAGAAGATGGGCGAACTGCTCGACATCAGCCACGACTACTCCGACGCCGGGGCCGGCCTCCCGGTGGTGTGGGAACTGTGACCGGACCTCAGATCATCGACGCGCACCACCACGTCTGGGACCTCGACACGCGGCCGCAGCCCTGGATCACCGGAGAGGCCCTCGCTCCACTGGCCCGCTCCTTCACCGCCGCCGACCTCGCCCCCGAAGCCACGGAGGCCGGAGCGGTCGCCACGGTCGTCGTGCAGACCGTCTGCGTCCCCGAGGAAACCCCCGAACTGCTGGCCCTGGCCGACGGCAGCGACCTGATCGCCGGCGTCGTCGGGTGGACCGACCTCACCGCCCCCGACGTTGCCGAAGCGATCGCCGCCCTGCGTGAACTCCCCGGCGGAGAAAGACTGGTGGGCATCAGGCACCAGGTCCAGGAGGAACCCGACCCCGCTTGGCTGCTGCGCCCCGACGTCCAGCGCGGCCTGATCGCCGTCGCCGGCTCCGGCCTCGCCTACGACCTCGTCGTCAAACCGCACCAACTGCCCGCCGCAGCCCTCGCGGCCGCCCGGCTCACCGACCTGACGTTCGTCCTCGACCACCTCGGCAAGCCCCCGATCTCCGAGGGCACGCTCGACCCCTGGGCAGCGGACCTGCGCCGCCTGGCCGCGCTGCCCAACACCGTGTGCAAGCTCTCCGGCCTGGTCACCGAGGCCGCCCCCGGTCGGTGGCGCACGGAGGACCTCGCGCCGTACGCCGACACCGCCCTGGACGCCTTCGGCCCGCAACGCCTCCTCTTCGGCTCCGACTGGCCGGTATGCACCCTTCGGGCCGACTACGCCGAGGTCGTCCGGATCACCCGGCACCTCACGGACCGGCTCGGCGCGGGGGAGAGGGACGCGGTGTTCCGGCACAACGCGATCCGCGTGTACGGGCTCGGCGCCCCGGGTCGGCCCGCGGAGGGACGTGCCGGTCCGCCGGGACCGTAGCCGCCGCGGGCGGAGTGCGGCCCATCCGGGACGGACGGCCTCCTCAGGGATCTTGCCGGATGGTCTTGACCTGTCGCGGTCAAGGCGATCTCCGGGCGGGTGCCATGGAAGCTATGCTGCAACGATCAGGACCAGGGAGGCAGGAGCGTGCCAGTCACCGACTCGGCGATCGAGAAGATCAAAGCCATGATCGTCAGTGGTGAGCTGCGCCCTGGTTCGCGACTCCCCAAGGAGGCCGACCTGGCCGAGCGGCTCGGTCTGTCGCGCAACTCCCTGCGTGAGGCCGTGAAGGCCCTCTCGCTCATCCGGGTGCTCGACGTACGCCAGGGGGACGGCACGTACGTGACGAGCCTGGAGCCCAACCTGCTGCTGGACGCCCTGGGCTTCGTCGTCGACTTCCACCAGGACGACTCGGTGCTGGAGTTCCTGGAGGTCCGCCGCATTCTGGAGCCCGCCGCCGCGGCCATGGCGGCCCGAGTGATGCCGGACGAGGACATCGCCGCCCTCGGGGAGATCCTGGAGAGCCTGAGCGACGACGCCTCCCTGCAAGAACTGATCGACAACGACCTGGAGTTCCACCGCAGGATCGCAGCCGGTTCGGGCAACACCGTCCTGTGCTCGCTCGTCGAGGGCCTGTCCGGCCCGACCGCCCGGGCGCGGATCTGGCGCGGGCTGACCGAGGAAGGCGCGGCCGACCGGACCCGCCAGCAGCACCGCGCCATCCTCGACGCGATCGCCCACCGCCGCCCCGACCTCGCGCAGGCCTGGGCGACGGTGCACGTGGCAGGCGTCGAGCAGTGGCTGCGGGACACCCTCGGCGCAGCCGGATCCTCACTCGGCTGACCCCGGGGCGGGTGCCCGGCGCGGCGCGACCTCCGCACAGGCGGGGGTGCCGGGCTCGGGCGCACGCCGCGAGGCCGGGTGGCCCGGGGAGTGCTCCACGGGCCACCCGGTCTCGTCCTCGGCGCTCCGGCTACTCCTCGGTCGGGCCGAGGTCCGGCTGCTCGCGGAACTCCACCGTGCGGGCGAAGTGGCCGATCCGGAGCCGCTGGTTCCACCGGAGGTCGGAGGACGTGCCGCGCGTGGTGAGTCCGACGGCGGACCGGGACCGGCGCCTGTCGTTTCGTGTCCGCGATGTTGGCGCAAACACTCAGGCACTTCCGCCGGCGGTGGGTCGGCAGCATGGCTCTGGAGTTCGACGTCCTCCACGTCCCCCGACGACAGCCCCGGCCGGCCCGCGCCGAGTTCCGGCGCGGGCCGTCGTGCGGTGGGTTCGGGCGCCGGCCTAGAAGGCGGAGTTGGTGAACCAGAGGTCCAGCAGTTCTTCGTCCCCGGAGGCCGTGATCCCGGGTGCCGAGCGGTCGGTGCGGCCGTAGAGGAGGAGCAGGAGGTCGGCGGCGGTGGCGGAGACCGTGGCGTCGGCGTCGGTGGCGGTCGCGTCGACGGGGGCCGGGCCGAAGCCGTCGGGGCGCAGGTGGATCAGCCAGTCGCCGTCGCCGTCGGTGCGGGTGAAGCGGAGGGTGCGATCGGCGGCGCGGAGCTTGGCCGTGTGCGGGGCGAACAGGGTGGCGTGCGGCAGGTTGGTGAGGAATTCGGCCACGCCGTCCGCGGCGAGGTCCGGGTCGATCTCGGGCTTGAGCCCCAGGGCGAGTTCGGCGTCGACGCGGTGGACGAGGGTCTCGAAGAGCATCCGGCGCACCCAGAAGCGGGCGTGCTGGTCGGCGCCCCAGGCCCACATGGGGGCGTCGAGGTCGGTCGCCGCGAACGTCGCGGCCGCTTCCGCGCCGGCCTCGGTGAGCCACGCCGGGTAGTCCTCGGCCCGTTCGGGGAGCTTGAGGTCGACGTCCCGGCTGGTGGGCGGTGCCTGGATGCGTTGCCGCAGCAGGACGGTGAACCAGCGCTGGACGCTGCCGGCGTGGCGGAGGAGGTCGGCGAGGGTCCAGTCGGGGCAGGTGGGGACGGGAGTGGCCGGGTCGGCGGAGCGTACGGCGGTGGCGAACCTGTGGGTCTCGGCGGCCACGGCGTCGACGTGCTCGTTCGGGGTCATGGACGGTTGCTCCGGAGGGATTCAGGGGGCGGCGGGACCAGCGGTCCGGTGGCGAGGGTGAGGTGGAGGGGGAGGGCAGGGGCGGGATCAGCCGAGGGGCTTGTCGACGACGGCCTTGGTGTGGCTGAACGTGTCGATCGAGTACTCGCCGTGGTAGCGGCCCATGCCGCTCTCGCCGACGCCGCCGAACGGCAGGTCGGGCATCGCCAGGTGCGAGACCGGGAGTCCGAAGCTGAGCGCGCCGGAGGAGGTCTCCTCGGTCAGTCGCCGCTTGGTGTCCGCGGATTCGGTGAAGGCGTAGAGGGCGAGCGGCTTGTCGCGCTCGTTGATGAAGGCGATCGCCGCGTCGAGGTCGGGGACGGTGAGGACGGGCAGGATCGGGCCGAAGATCTCGGCCCGCATCACGGGGGCGGTCGCGGGCACGTCGGCGAGGACGGTCGGGGCGAGGTAGCGCGTGGCGCGGTCGTGCCCGCCGCCGGTGACGGTGCGTCCGTCGTCGAGCAGCGCGGTGAGCCGGTCGAAGTGGCGCTCGTTGACGATGCGCCCGTACTCCGTGCTGGTGGCCGGCTCCTCGCCGAACAGTTCCCGTACGGCGTCGGCCAGTTCGCGTTCCAGGCCGGCCGCGGTGTCGCCGACGGCGAGGACGTAGTCGGGGGCGACGCAGGTCTGTCCGGCGTTGAGGAACTTGCCGCGGGCGATCCGCCGGGCGGTGACGCCGAGGTCGGTGCCGGGGTCGACCACGACCGGGCTCTTGCCGCCGAGTTCCAGGGTGACCGGGGTCAGGTGCTTGGCGGCGGCGGTCATGACGATCCGTCCGACGACGCCGTTGCCGGTGTAGAAGATGTGGTCGAAGCGCTGTTCCAGCAGGGCTGTGGTCTCCGGGACGGCGCCTTCGACGACCGCCACGGCCTCCTCGCCGAGGTAGCGCGGCAGCAGCTCGGCGATGGCCGCGGAGGTCGCGGGGGCGAGTTCGCTGGGCTTGAGGACGGCGGTGTTCCCGGCGGCCAGGGCGCCGACGAGCGGGGCCAGGGCGAGCTGGAGCGGGTAGTTCCAGGGGGCGATGATCAGCACCACGCCCAGGGGGTCGCGGACGACCCGGGCCTCGGCGGGGCGGAAGACCTCCGGTACGGCGGCCGGCTTCGGGTCCAGCCACTCGGCCAGGTGGGCGACGGTGTGGTCGAGTTCGGCGAGCGTGAAGCCGATCTCGGTCCGGTACGCCTCGGCGGCGCTCTTGCCGAGGTCGGTGTGCAGGGCCCGCTGGAACGCCTCGGCCTGTTCGGTGAGCAGGGCGCGCAGGGCGGCCAGCCTGTCCAGGCGCCAGGTGAGCGGCCTGGTCCGGCCGGTGGAGAATTCGGCCCGCAGGCGGGCGACCACGGCGGGGATGGCGTCAGTCATGAGGGGTCTCACGGTCTTGAGGTGGGGAGCCGGTGCTTGCGGGTAGAAATTTTTCACTACCTGAAGCAATGGCGACCCTAGGGATGAAAGGTTGAGTTTGTCAAGCATCCTCCCGCGATTCTCCCGGCATCCCCCGTTCGCTCGGACAGGTGTCAGGGGCGGTAGTCGCGCAGGTCGTGGGCGGGGTGCCAGCCCTGGGCGCGGGCGCGGGTCAGGTCGAGGACGACACCGCGGGTGAGGAGGTCGACGGTGTACGGGGTGAGGCCGGGGACCACCGTGGTGCGGGCGGCGAGCCGGACGAGCGGCGCGGGGAGATGGGCGATCCGGGCGGGGCGGCGGTGGACGGTGAGGATGTGGCGCAGCGCGTCGTCGCGCCGGTACGGGGCGGCGTCCGCGATGTTGTAGGCGCCGGGAGCCCAGGGCGCGGCGCCGGTGAGGCCGAGGGCGGACAGGCAGGCGTCGGTGAGGTTGGCGACGGCGGTCAGACTGAGCGGGAGGTCCCGGCCGGGCAGCGGCAGCAGGCCGTACCGGGCCCGGCCGAGCAGCTGCGGAAGGAGGTGCGGGTCTCCGGGGCCGTAGACGGCGCGGGGGCGCAGGACGACGGCACCGGCCGCGAGGGCGAGCCGTTCGGCGGCGGCCTTGGTGCGGCCGTAGGCGTTGAGGTGGCCGGCGGTGGTGGGGTGGTCCTCGGTGAGGACGGCGGCGGTGGTGCGGGGGTCGTAGACGCTGGCGCTGCTGACGTGGACGAGGGGGCGGCCGGCGGCGGCGCGCAGGACGCGCTCGGTGCCGGTGACGTTGACGGTGCGCTGGTGGGCCTCGGCCGGGTGGCCCGGGGGCAGGTCGGCGACGGCGGCGGCGCAGTGGACGACGAGGTCGGCGCCGGTGAAGTCGGGGTCGTGGGCGGCGGCGTCCCAGCCGAGGTGGCGGCCGACCGGGCCGGGGCGGCGGCCGTGGCAGGTGACGTCCAGGCCCAGGACGGCGGCGGTGCGGGCGAGGTGGGCGCCGCAGAATCCGGAGGCGCCGGTGACGGCGATGCGCATCAGGACCGTCCTCGGCGGAGCGTGAGTTCGGCGTAGCCGGGCAGGGCGCAGCGGCGGTCGACACGGGCGCGGGTGACGACCGGGCGGTGGGGGGCCAGCGCGAGGAGCACGTCGGCGAGTTGGGCGCGGGCCAGGCCCGCACCGGGGCAGGCGTGGGGGCCGGTGCCGAAGACGGCCTGGGTGGCGGCCGGGTCCGGGCTCGGAGCGCGGTGGTGGGCGAGGGCGGCGTGCCGGGCGACCAGGATCAGCCGGTCGCCGCGGCGCACCCGGTGGCCGGCGAGAGTGGCGTCGGCGGCGGCCGCCCTGGGCAGCAGCGGGGAGGGCGCGGTGAGGCGCAGCAGTTCGGCGGCGAGACGGGGCGCGCCGGCCCCGTCGACGGCCGCCCACAGGCCGGCGTCGGCGCACCAGGCGACGGCGCGGGGGACGGCCGCGAGGGTGGTGTTGACGGCGGCGACGGCGACCATGGCGTCACGCGGATCGGGCAGCAGGGCGCTGAGGCGGGCCGCGGCGTCGACCGCCTCGGCCGCGGCGCGGGCTCGGCCCGGGCGCGGTCCGGGCAGGTGGTCGCGGGCGGCAGCGGCGGCCGCCTCGGCTGCGGCGTCGGCGAGTCGACGTGCGGGGACGGTCGCACCGGTGAGGGCGGCGGCGGTGGTTCCGGCCAGTTCCCTGACGAGGTCCACGAGTTCGAGGTGCCCGGTGGCCAGGTCGGGGACGCGCGCGGCGAGGACGGCCTGCCAGAGCGGGCGGATCCGGGCGCGGGCGCTGGTGTCGACGCCGGCGGCCAGCGTACGGCGGGCGGTGCGGTGGTCGCCGCCGTCCTGGTCGAACAGCGCGCCGCCGTCGGTCAGCCGGGCCGCCGCGCCGCCGGTGGTGCCGGGCGCGGTGCGGTGCAGCGGGACGCGGGTGAGGGCCTCGTGGTAGGCGTCGGCGCCGTGCACCAGCAGGGTGCGGCCGAGCCGCAGGACCGGGCGGCGGCGGGTGGCGCAGAGCAGCGCGAAGAGCGCGGGGTGGCTGTGCAGGTAGACGCGTCGGTCGCGGCGCCGGGCCCGGCGGCAGGCGGCGGCGAGGGACACGAGGTCCGTGGCGGTGGTGGTCCCGGCGGGCGTAGCGGCGGGCGTCGCGGTGGCGGTCGTGCGGTCGGACGGGTTCATCGGGTCAACTCCTGTGCGCAGTGGGCGGATGCCGCGGCCCGGTCGGGTTTGCGGGAGCGGCCGGTGAGCGGGACGGTGCCGAACAGGACGGCGTCGGGACGGGCGGAGCCCATGCGGTCGAGCGGCCCGCGCAGGGCGGTGCGCAGGTGCCGCGGGTCGGTGCCGGGGGCGGGCTGGACGAGGGCGACCAGCCGTTCGTCCCCGTTCCCGTCGGGAACACCGACCAGCACGGCCAGTTCGACGCCGGGCACGTGCAGCGCGGGCTCGTACAGGCCCGGGTAGATGTTCTCGGCGTGGCGCAGCACCATGTCCTTGAGGCGGCCGGCGAGGACGATCCGTCCGTCGGGAGTGAGGCCGGCGTGGTCGCCGGTGCGGATCCACGGGTCGGGCTCCTCGCCGAGGTAGCGGTGGCGGGCGCCGGGCCCGGTGAGCCGGAGTTCGCCGTCCTCGGCGAGGCGGGCCCGGACGCCGGGCAGCGGGTGGCCGACGAGGTCGCCGTTCCCGTCGTGGGCGCTCTTGTCCGCCTCCTCGACCGCGGCGGCGGGGAACAGTTCGGTGAGCGCGTAGACGCTCCACGCTTCGTCGGCGCCGGACCGCTTGACCCGGCGCAGCAGGGCGGCGTCGGCGGGGGCGGAGCCCGTCCAGACCCGGCCGGTGAAGCGAGCCCCGGCGGCGAGGGCGGCGCGCAGCTGCGGCGGGGTGAGGTAGGTGTGGGCGGGGGAGAGCCGGGCGAGCTGGCGGCCGAGCGCGGCGGGGCGGCGGGCGGGCAGGACGACGGCGGCGCCGGCGGCGAGTGCCGGGACGAGGACGAAGAAGGTGCCGCCGAGGACGACCGTGCCGGGGCGCGGGCCGACCAGGTCGGCGACGGTGCCCAGCCCGGCGGCGAGGCCGGCGCGGGTGTGGACGACGGCGCGCGGTCGGGCGGTGGTGCCCGAGGTGAAGACGATCACCGCGTCCTCGCCGCTGTGGCTGTGGCTGTGGCCGTGGCCGTCGCCCTCGGACGGGGCGGCCGGCGGGGCAGCGGGCAGGGCGGAGTCCGCCGGGCGCAGCCGGGGTGCGCAGCCGGGCAGGCGGCGGCCGAGGGTGGCGACCGGCCCCAGCGCGGTGAGCCGCGGGAGTGCGAGGTCGGCGCGGCGGGCCAGCGGCCCCGCCCAGCCGGCGACGGCCTGGGCGGCGGCGTCGGCGAGGACGAGATCGGGGCGGGCCAGTGCGAGTCGGGCGGCGAGCACGTCGGGTCCGGCGGTCGGGTCGAGGACGGCGATCCGCAGGCCCAGCCGGTGGGCGGCGAGCATGACGGCCAGCGCGCGCGGGCCGGGACGGACGGCGACGCCGACGGTCGCGCCGGGACCGGGACCGGGACCGGGACCGGGATCGGAGCGAGAGCCGGAGCGAGAGCCGGAGCCGAGGCCGTGGGCGTGCAGGGCGGCGGCGTAGCCGTCGGCCAGATCGGCGAGCTCGCCCCGGCGGATCACCGGGCGGACGGTGCCCTGGGCGGTCTGGCGCAGGACGGCGGGCCGCTCGGGGTGGTCGGTGCGCAGGGCGTGGGCGAGGCGGTCGAGCACGGGGGGCTGCTTTCGGGGAGCGGAGGTGGGCTGGGTGGGCGGCCGTCGGCGGGTTCGGTCGACGACGGCCGGTCCGATGGATGCCTGAATGCCTGGATGCCGGCTCAGCGGACGTCGACCGGGCGCGGCCCGGCCCCACGTTCCAGGTACCAGCGGGCCGTGCCCACCACCCCGTACGCGCGGATCCGCCGCGTGGAGTTCTGCACCACCATGTCGCGGCGGCGCACCACCGCCGTGGTGTGCCGGCGGACCCTGTTGAGGAACGCCCGGTCGGTGGGGGAGGGCCGGCGGGGCATGCCGCCGACGGCCTGGTAGAGCTCGGCGGTGATCGCCATGTTGTTGCCCGCGTGCATCCGGTACGGGGTCAGGTAGCCGTGCCGGCGGTGGTGGGCCGGCCGGATCCGGCCGAAGAAGGCGCCGAGGGCGACCAGGAGCAGGAACACCGCGCGCCCGGCCGGCCCGTGTTCGTCGCGGCGGGCGGTGACCCGGCCGCAGACGAGCCCTCCGCTGTCCAGCAGGCCGGCCCGGGCGGCGGCGGTCCAGCCGGGTTCGGGCAGGCAGTCGGCGTCGGTGCGGGCGAGCAGGGTGGCCCCGTGGGCGATGGCGTGGCGGAAGGCGGTGTCCACGGCGGAGCCGACGCCCTTCTCCGGCTCGACCAGCACCTCGACGGGGAACGGTGCGCGGGCGGCGAACGCGCGGACGGTGGCGACGGTGCCGTCGGTGGAGCCGTTGTCGGCGACGAGAAGGGTGAAGTCGCGGTCGCGCTGGGCGGCGAGGGCGCGCAGCACGCCGTCGATGCGGTCCTGCTCCTGGTAGGCGGGGACCACCACCCACAGATCGGTCCTCACGACGCCTCCCAGACCATGGTCATCAGGCTGACGCCGCCGCCGAGGCCGACCAGCAGGACCTTGTCCCCGGGGGCCAGCGTGTCGCGTATCCGGTCGAGTTGGACACCCAGGGTGGCGCTGGCGACGTTGCCGATCTCCGGGACGGTGAGCACCAGCTTCCCGGCCGGCGCTCCGGTCAGCTCGACGAAACGTTCCAGGTACGGGAGCGTCACCTGGTGCACCAGGACGCGGGCGTAGTCGTCCCAGCCGAGGCCGGTGCGGGCGGCGAGCCGGGCCAGAACGGCAGGGCCGATCGTCTCGAAGATGCCGCGCAACTCCTTGCCGCCGCCGCGGAAGTAGCTGTGCTCGTCACCGCGCGGGTGCCGGGACCCGCCGCCGGGGATCCCGCCGGCCTCCCAGTGCTCGGAGGCGGTGGCGGTCTCGATGTCGAGGATGCCGCCCCGCTCGACGGCCTCGACGACGACGGCCGCCCCGGCGTCGCCGAAGGTGTAGCCGGCGAAGCCGTCGCGCACCTCCGCGATGCCGGAGGGAGCGCGGCGCATGGCCCGGCTGGGGGTCTCCCCGGTGACGACCAGGGCGCGGCGGGCCCGTCCGGCCAGGATCATCGCCCGGGCCAGGTCGATCCCGTTGAGGAAGCTGTTGCAGGCGTTGCTGACGTCCAACGCGTGGGCCCGGGTGCCGAGTTCGGCCTGCACGATGTGGGCGGTGGCGGGCTCGCAGACGTCCCGGGTGGCGGAGGCGAACAGCAGCAGGTCCACCTCCCGCGGATGCAGCCCGCGGGTGTCGAGGGCGCGCCGGGCGGCGCCGACGGCGAGGGTGGAGGCGTACTCGTCGTCGGCGGCGAAGTGCCGGCTGCGGATCCCGGTCGCCTTCTCGAACATCCGCTCCGGCAGGGCGAGTCGGCCGACCGCGGCGATCTCGTCCTGAAGCTGCTGGGAGGTGAGCCGGCGGGCCGGCAGGTGGGAGCCGACGGCGGTGATGCCGATCCGCGGTATCGCTGCTGATTGCATGCCTTCATGCTCCGGCGATCACGGCCCGGCCGGCCTGAGTACGGGTACTCAGAGCGGCCCGTTCCGCTACCCGATCACGTCTGTGCAGGTGGACGGTTGCCGGGCTCGTCCGACTCCGTGAGGCCGCTGACGCCAGGACCCGGGTGACTTCCCGGGTGCTCGGGAATCCTGATGGGGCACGCCTCTTGCCCGCTCCGGGGCCGCTGCGCATCCTGCTGGAATGCGCTTCTCCGTCAACCTCCCCAACTTCGGTGACTTCGCCGACCCCCGCAACGTCGCCACCGTGGCCGCCGCCGCCGAACAGGCAGGCTGGGACGGCCTGTTCGTCTGGGACCACGTACTGCATCGACGACACCAGGGGCGTCCGTTCGCCGACCCCTGGATGCTGCTGACCGCGGCCGCGCTGGCGACCTCCCGGATCCGGCTGGGCACCCTGCTGACGCCGGTCCCCCGCTACCGACCGCAGCAACTCGCCCGCCAGGTCGCCACCCTGGACGTCCTCAGCGGCGGCCGGGTGGTCTTCGCCGCCGGCCTGGGCGGTCCGATCGAGGACGAATACCTCAGCTTCGGCGACACCTCCGAACCGCGCCTCCTGGCCGAACGACTGGACGAGGGGCTGGAGCTGTTGAGGCGCTTCTGGTCCGGCGAGGCGGTGGACCACCACGGCCGGCACTACGAGGTCCGGGACGTGACCTTGCTGCCCGCCACCGCGCAGCGGCCCTGTCTGCCGGTGTGGATCGGCGGGTTCTGGCCGCGCCGCCCGCCGATGCGGGGGGCGGCGCGGTGGGACGGCGCGGTGCCGCTCTTCGAGACGGCCCGGCACGGCCAGGCGCCGGACGTGGCGGAGGTACGGGATCTGGTCGGCTATGTGCGCAGACACCGTACGGTCGCGGCCGAGCGCCCCTTCGAGTTCGTGCTCGGTGGCGCCACACCGCCGGACGCGGCCAGGGCCAGGGATGTGATCGGTCCGCTGCACGACGCCGGTGCCACCTGGTGGGACGAGCGCCAGCTGCAGACCGGCCCCGACCTGGACCGGCTGCTCCCGGTACTCCGCCGTGTCGAGGCGGGGCCGCCGGTCCTCTGATCGGCCGTCGAGGGCGTGCCGCGCTGGTCGGCGGGGTTCGCCGGTGGCCCGGCGGGGCAGCGCGGGGCGGTGGCCGGGGCCGTTCAGGATGACCTGGTGAACCGGCGTCGACCGGCCGGGGGCCACGACCCGCGCGAGGCCGTGGTGGGGACGCCGGCCGGTGCCGTCGGGCGCGGGCTCGCTACCCTGGCCGCGCGGGGCCGCGTTCCGGTGGCCCGGGCGGTGCTGGCAGGAGGGCTGGGATGGCGGCTGACCGGATGACGGAGCGTCGGCGGTGGGTGGTGGTGCTCGTCGGTGCGTGGTCGGCCTTCGCGGTGGTCGCGGCCGTGGTGGCCACGCACGGCTGGGCGCCGTTCGCCTTCGAGCGGGCCGCCATCGACTGGTGCACCGCGCATCGCCCGGAGCTCGCCCGCGCCGTGGCCATGGCCGTCACCTCCCTCGGTACCGGCGTGGTCCCCTACCTCCTCGCCCTGGCCGCGGGCGTCCTCACCGCCGTCGGGACCACGGGCTCGCCGAGGCGCCGGTGGACGACGGTACGGGCGCTGCTCCTGCCCGTGGTGTGGCTGGCGCTGGGGCAACTGCTGCGCCAGGGCCTGATGCACGCCTTCGGCCGGCCCCGGCCGCCCGTGACGGACTGGGCGTTCACCGCCTCCGGCTTCGCCTTCCCCTCCGGGCACGCCTTCACGTCCGCCCTCTGCGCCGGCCTGCTCGCGCTCGCCGTCGCCCGTACGCGCCCGGCCGCCACCCGCACGGCCGTCGTCGGCGCCGTGCTGTTCGCGGGCACGATCGGCCTGAGCCGCGTCTACCTCGGCGTGCACTGGCCGCTGGACGTCCTCGCCGGCTGGCTGCTGGCCGTCGGCTGGCTGGCGGCCGGCGCCGCGGGCTCCTCGTACCTGCCGGAGTGCGCGAAGCGGTCCGGCGCGACCAGGACCGCGTAACCGGACCGCGTAGCCGGACCGCCGGGCCCGCCGCTTCCGTCC
>NZ_JBSHBN010000014.1:0-85961 GCF_053612025.1 Kitasatospora sp. NPDC054768 | reverse complement strand
GAGGCCGCGGGGCCCGACCCCGCGGCCTCCGGCCTTTCGGCGTTCCCCGCCGGCCCCCGCGGCGGGGCCGGAACCGCGCGGTCAGGGGCGCAGGCGCAGGCCGCGCGGGGTGGCGTGGAAGCCGGCCTCCTCCAGGGCGCGGCCGAGATCCGAGCCGAGGGCGGGCTCGCCGTTGGCCCGCTCGACCGTCACGCTGCCGAGCGCGCCCTCCCGGACGGCGGCCGCGAGCGCCCCGGCCGCCAGGGCCAGGGTGGCTCCGTCCTGCGGCCAGGCCAGCAGGGACTTGCCGCCGCGCTCGACGTACAGCGCCGGCTCGCCGTCCACCAGGACCACCAGGGCGCCCGCCTTGCGCCCCGGGCGGTGGGCGGTGGACTCCTTGCCGCCGGGGGCGGTGGGCGGCTCGGGCCAGGGCAGGGCGGCGCCGTACGCGTTGGCCGGGTCCGCTGCCGCCAGCACCAGCGTCTGCGGCGGCTCGCCCACCGGGGCGGCCGGCCACTCGGCGGCCCGGGCCCGCTCCAGCCGGCCGTTCACCGAGCGCAGCCGGTCCGCCGCGCCCTCCATGGCGAACTGGGCGCCGCCCAGGCCCTCGACGAAGTAGCCCCGGCGGGCCCGGCCGCGCTCCTCCATCGCGGCGAGCACCCGGTAGACGCCGGCGAAGCCGCCGGGCACCCGTTCGGCCGCCACCGTGCCCCGGGTGAGCAGGCCGTGCCGGTCCAGCAGGCTCTGCGCCCGGGCGGTGGCCCGGACCGTCGGGTCGGCGGCGAAGGCGGGCAGCAGCGACCACCGGCCGGCCACCGTCGGCGGGCCGCTGCGCAGGGCGCCGCCGACCCGGCCGAAGGCGCGGCCGGCGCCGCCGTAGCGGCCGCGCGGGGTGGACCTCGGCGCGCGGTGGGCGGTGGCGCCGGCCGTCCGGCCGGAGCCGAGCAGGGCGCGCAGCGGGGCGAGGGTGTCGTTGGTGACGTGACCGGCCCAGACCAGGTCCCAGAGCGCCTCGACGATCTCCGCCTCGGCGGTCTCCTCCGGCAACTGCTGGACGAGCTGGCGGAAGAACAGGCCGTAGCCGCCGGCCAGCGCGGACATCAGGGCGCTGTGCACCGGGGTGAGCGCGGGCGGAACGGGCTCGGGGCGCAGCAGGTGGGCGTTCTCGGCGAGGTGCAGGCTGAGCCAGCCGTCCTTGCCGGGCAGCGCGCCGGCCCCGCACCAGCCGACCTCGCCGGCCGCCATCAGCTCGTCCAGCAGACCGGGGGAGTAGTCGGTGAGCCGGGCCGGGAGGATCAGCTTCTCCAGCGCGGAGGCGGGCAGGGCGGTGCCCTGGAGCTGCTCGACCACCCGCAGCAGGCCGTCCGGGCCGCGCAGCCGGTGGCCGGACAGGTGCTGCCACTGCGGCAGGAAGGCGGCCAGGGCGCGCGGCGGGACCGGCTCGACCTCCTGGCGCAGGGCCGCCAGCGAGCGGCGGCGCAACCGGCGCAGCACCTCGGCGTCGCACCACTCGGGGGCGGTGTGGCTCTCGGCGGGCCTGAAGCGGCCCTGGACCAGACGGCCGGCGGCGGTCAGGCGGTGCAGGGTGCCGGCGACCACGGCGCCGCCCAGGCCGTAGCGGGCGGCGGCCTCCGCGGCGGTGAACGGGCCGTGGGTGCGGGCGTGGCGGGCGATCAGATCGCCCAGCGGATCCTTGACCGGTTCGGTGAAGGCCTCCGGGACACCCACCGGCAGCGGCGTGCCCAGCGCGTCGCGCAGCCGTCCGGCGTCCTCGATCGCCGTCCAGCGCTGCTCGCCGGCGATCCGGACCTGGATCACCCGGCGGGCCGCCTCCAGCTCCAGGGCCCAGAGCGGATCGGCGCCGCGGAGCGTCAACTCGGCCTCGGTGAGCGGGCCGAGCAGGCGCAGGGCGTCGGCGACACCCTCGGCGTCCTTGATCCGGCGCTCGGGGGTGAGGCGCTGGAGCTCGGCCTCCAGCTCGGTGAGCACCTGCGGGTCGAGCAGTTCGCTCAGCTCGGCCTGGCCGAGGAGTTCGGACAGCAGCCGGGAGTCGAGCGAGAGGGCGGCGGCACGGCGCTCGGCGAGCGGGGAGTCGCCCTCGTAGAGGAACTGGGCGACGTAGCCGAACAGCAGCGAGCGGGCGAAGGGCGAGGGCTCCGCGGTGGTGACCTCGACCAGGCGGACGGCGCGGGACTCCAGATCGCCCATCAGTTCGACCAGGCCGGGGACGTCGAACACGTCCTGCAGGCACTCCCGGACGGCCTCCAGGACGATCGGGAACGAGCCGTACTCGGAGGCGACTTCGAGCAACTGGGCGGCGCGCTGGCGCTGCTGCCAGAGCGGGGTGCGGCGGCCGGGGCTGCGGCGGGGGAGCAGCAGGGCGCGGCCGGCGCACTCCCGGAAGCGGGAGGCGAACAGGGCGGAGCCGCCGACCTGGTCGGTGACCAGCTGCTCGATCTCGCCGGGGTCGAACAGGGCGGCGTCGGCGCCGACCGGCGCTTCGTCCGCGACCGCCTGCTCCGGGGGGCCGCCGAAGTCGAAGTCGGCGGCCAGCAGGTCGGCGTCGGGCAGGCGCAGCACGATGCCGTCGTCGGCGTGCATGACCTGCGGGTCCAGGCCGTGCTTCTCGCGCAGCCGGGCGCCGAGGGCGAGCGCCCAGGGGGCGTGCACCTGGGCGCCGAAGGGGGAGTGGATGACGATCCGCCAGTCGCCGAGCTCGTCCCGGAAGCGCTCGACCACGATGGTGCGGTCGTCCGGGAGGTGGCCGCAGGCGGCGCGCTGCTCGGCCAGGTAGTCCAGCAGGTTGGCGGCCGCCCAGTCGTCCAGGCCGGCCTGCTGGAGGCGCTCGGTGGCGGCCTCGGGCCGGAGGGCACCCAGTTCGCGGGTGAAGGCGCCGAGGGCGCGGCCGAGTTCGAGCGGACGGCCGAGGGTGTCGCCCTTCCAGAACGGGAGCCGGCCGGGGACGCCGGGAGCCGGGGTGACCAGCACCTTGTCGTGGGTGATCTCCTCGATCCGCCAGGAGGTGGTGCCGAGGGTGAACACGTCGCCGACGCGGGACTCGTAGACCATCTCCTCGTCGAGCTCCCCGACCCGGCCGCCGCCCTTCTTCCCCGTCTTCGAATCGGACGCGGTGGTGCCGACGATGAAGACGCC
The DNA here is from genome assembly GCF_053612025.1 of Kitasatospora sp. NPDC054768. NCBI lineage: Bacteria > Bacillati > Actinomycetota > Actinomycetes > Kitasatosporales > Streptomycetaceae > Kitasatospora > Kitasatospora sp. NPDC054768. Next base: position 82,829 of record NZ_JBSHBN010000014.1, on the reverse strand, counting down.
GAACAGGCCGCGGTCGGGGATGGTGCCGCCGGAGGTGACGGCCAGCCGCTGGGCGCCGGGGCGGCCGGTCACCGTGCCGGCCACCCGGTCCCACACCAGGCGGGGGCGCAGCTCGGCGAAGGCGTCCGAGGGGTAGCGGCCGGCCAGCATGTCGAGCACGGCGTCGAACGCGGACTGCGGGAGGGTGGCGAAGGGGGCGGCGCGGCGGACCACGGCGAGCAGCTCGTCCACCGGCCAGACGTCCAGGGCCGTCATCGCGACCAGCTGCTGGGCGAGCACGTCCAGCGGGTTGCGCGGGATGCGCAGCGACTCGATCCGGCCGGCCCGCATCCGCTCGGTGACCACGGCGGACTGCACGAGGTCCCCCCGGTACTTGGGGAAGAAGACACCGGTGGAGACGGCGCCGACCTGGTGGCCGGCCCGGCCGACCCGCTGCAGGCCGGAGGCGACCGAGGGCGGGGACTCGACCTGGACGACCAGCTCGACGGCGCCCATGTCGATGCCCAGCTCCAGGCTGGAGGTGGCGACCACGGCGGGCAGCCGGCCGGCCTTCAACTCCTCCTCGACGAGCGACCGCTGCTCCTTGGAGACGGAGCCGTGGTGGGCCCGGGCGATCACCGGGGGCGCGCCCTTGGCCGCGCCCGAGCCGCCCATCAGCTCGGCCGGGGCGTGCGCCCCGGGGACGGCGGTGCCGGTGGCGCGCTCATAGGCGATCTCGTTCAGCCGGTTGCACAGCCGCTCGGCCAGCCGGCGGGAGTTGGCGAAGACGATGGTCGAGCGGTGCGCCTCGACCAGGTCGACGATCCGCTCCTCGACGTGCGGCCAGATCGACGCGCCCCCGGCCTGGCGGCCGGGAGGTGCCCCCAGCCGCTGCGGGTCGGTGCCGGCGGAGCCGCCGGTGGCCGGGGCGGCGGGCAGGTCGTCCAGGTCGGGGACGGGGACGACCACCGAGAGGTCGAAGTCCTTCTCGGAGGCGGGCTGGACCACGGCGGCGCCGCGCCGGGGGCTCAGGAAGCGGGCCACCTCCTCGACCGGGCGGACCGTCGCGGACAGGCCGATCCGGCGGGCCGGGCGGTCCAGCAGCTCGTCCAGCCGCTCCAGGCTGAGCGCGAGGTGCGCGCCGCGCTTGGTGCCGGCGACCGCGTGCACCTCGTCCAGGATCACCGTGTCCACGCCGCGCAGGGCCTCCCGGGAGGCGGAGGTGAGCAGCAGGAACAGCGACTCGGGGGTGGTGATCAGGATGTCCGGCGGGTGGGTCGCGAAGCGGCGGCGGTCGGCGGCCGGGGTGTCGCCGGAGCGGATGGCGACCTGGACCTCCGGTTCGGGCAGGCCGAGCCGGACGGCGGCCTGGCGCAGGCCGGCCAGCGGGGCGCGCAGGTTCCGTTCGACGTCCACCGCGAGCGCCTTGAGCGGCGAGACGTAGAGGACCCGGCAGCGGCGTCTGGGTTCGGCGGGGGGCGGGGTGGTGCTGAGGCGGTCGAGGGCGGAGAGGAAGGCGGCCAGCGTCTTGCCGGAGCCGGTGGGGGCGACCACCAGGACGTCCGTCCCCCGCTGGATGGCCCGCCAGGCCTCGGACTGGGCGGCGGTGGGGGCGGAGAAGGCGCCGGTGAACCAGGCCCGGGTGGCCGGGGCGAAACCGGCCAGGGGGTCGTCGGCGGGCGGGGTCGGGTGCTGGGGCGCCATGCCCCCATGGTGCCGGGTGGGACCGACAAGTGGAGGTGGGCCGGGACGGGGGTCCGGGCGGGCGGTCCGGGCGGGGCGGGCGGGAGGTGCGGTGGAGGGGTGCAAGCCGGGGAGCAGAAATAACAATCCGCTCATATGGTGAGGAATCGGATGCTTGATCCAGCCGTGACCCACCGGACCGACGAGCGGAGACCGTGCGATGGCGCAGGTGCACCCGTCGGGCGGGACCGTCCGGCGCCGCCGGGTCGGCGGGCCCGCCCGGGCGCTGCTCGCGATGCTGCTCACGGCGCTCGTGGTGGGTGGCGCCGTCCCGTACGTGTCCGGATCGGGGCGGGCGTACCTCAGCTACCTGGTGCTGGCCGAGGGCGAGGACGCCGCCGGCGCGGCCCGGGCCGGTGCGGAGAGCCGGGCCGCGGGCGGGCAGGTGGTCCAGGAGTACCCGCAGATCGGGGCCGCGCTGGTGTACGCGACCGGCCCGTTCGCCGACCGGGTGCGGGCCCGGCCCGGGATCGCCGCCGTCGGGGCGACCAGGACCGCGCCGGTGGTCGCGCCGCCGCGGGCGGTGGCGGGGGCGGGCGACTTCTCGGCGGGCACCGGCGCGGGGCCGGCGGCCGGGACGGGGCGGAGCGGGGACGTCCTTCCGCGCGGTGGTGACCGGGCGGACTCCGGGACCATGACGGTGCCCGATCCGGGGGAGGCGGGCGCCTGGAACCTCGCCATGGTCGGGGGCGCCGGCGTCCGGGCGGGCGATGCCTCGGCGGTGTCCGGTGGCGCGCCGCCGGCCGCAGGCGCGGTGCGGGGCGGGGGTTCGGCGCCGGCCGGGGGTGCGGTGCCGGGCGATGCCGTGCTGCACAAGGTGCTGGTCGCCGTGCTGGACTCCGGTGTCGACGACACCCACCCGGACCTGCGTGCCGCCGTCGACCCCAAGGCCTCCGCCTCCTGCGCGGACGGCCGGCCCGACGCCCGGACCGGCGCCTGGCGGCCGGACCCCGGGGTGGTCGAGAGCGGCCACGGCACGCACGTCGCCGGGATCGTGGGTGCCACCCGGGACGGCCACGGCGTCACCGGGGTCGCGCCGGGCGTACGGATCGCCGCCGTCCGGCTGCTCGGGCCGCTCGGGCAGTACTACGCCGAGAACATCGTCTGCGGCATGCTCTGGGCCGCCGACCACGGGGCCAGGGCGATCAACAACAGCTACTTCACCGACCCGTGGAAGTACAACTGCCCCGAGGACCGGGACCAGGCCGCACTGACCGCGGCCGTCGGGCGGGCCGTCGGGTACGCCCGGCGGAAGGGGGCGGTGGTGGTCGCCTCGGCGGGCAACGACGGGCAGGACCTCGGCGCCGGGCGGACCGACGACCGGAGCCCCAACGACCGGGTCTCGGGGCCGGCGCCCGTCCGCCACCTGGGCACCGAGTGCGTACGGCTGCCCGGCGAGCTGCCCGGGGTGGTCACCGTCACCGCGGTCAACCGGGACGGGCACCCGGCGGGCTACTCCAACTACGGGCGCGGACGGGTCTCGCTGGCCGCGCCGGGGGGCGACCCGGACGGCGGGCCGCAGGGCGCGATCGTCTCCGACTGGCCGGACGGGCGGTACGCCGCGCTGGCGGGGACCTCGATGGCGGCCGCGCACGTGACCGGGGCGGTGGCGGTGGTGGCGGCCCTGCGGCCGGAGCTGGGGGCGGACGGGTTGGCGGGGGTGCTGGCGGGGGCGGCGGCGCCCGGGTGTCCTGCGGGGGTGTTCGGCTGCGGGGAGCGGCAGTACTTCGGTGCGGGGCTGCTGGCGCTGCCCCGGTGACGGGGACGCGGTTTCCGTTGCGGGCGCGCGGGCTGCGCCCCGCGCGCCCGTCGGGTGGTGGGGGCGGGGAAAAGCAGGTGACGGGGCGGCGGGACGGGGGTGAGGATCGGGGCATGGGTGAATCGGACGCGGCGGTGTTCCTGACGACCGAGCGGCTGGTGCTGCGGCGCTTCACGGCGGCGGACGCGGACCGGCTCGTGGAGCTGGACGGGGACCCCGCGGTGATGCGCTTCCTCACCGGGGGGAGGCCGAGCCCGCGGGAGTGGGTCGAGGGGGAGTTGTTGCCGCAGTACCTGGAGCACTACCGGCGGTACGGCGACCTCGGCTGGTGGGCGGCCGAGGAGCGGGCGGGCGGGGCGTTCCTGGGGTGGTTCGAGTTCCGGCCGACGCGGGAGGGGGAGCGCGGGGAGGTCGAGCTCGGGTACCGCCTGCGGCGGGCCGCGTGGGGGCGCGGGTACGCGACGGAGGGAGCGCGGGCGCTGGTCCGGCGCGGGTTCGCGGAGCTGGGGGTGGAGCGGGTGGTGGCGTACACCATGACGGTGAACGCGGGCTCGCGGCGGGTGATGGAGAAGAGCGGGCTCTCGTACGTCCGTACGTTCCGCGAGGACTGCCCGGAGCCGATCCCGGGCAGTGAGCACGGTGAGGTCGAGTACGCGCTGACGGCCGGGGACTGGCGGGCGCGGTCCGGGATACTCGGGGCATGAGGCTGACGGATTTCTGGCGACGGATGTACGCGCACTTCGGGGAGTCGTACGCGGAGTCGTTCGCGACCGACCACGTGATGAGCGAGCTGGGCGGGCGGACGGTGCGCCAGGCGCTGGAGTCGGGCTGGGAGGCCAAGGACGTCTGGCGCGTGGTCTGCGACACCCAGGGCGTGTCCGGCGTGCTGCGCTGAGTGCCGGCCTCCGGGCGGCATGGGACAGACTGTTCGGGTGACAAATAGCGCAGAGCAGAAGAATTCGGACCGGAGTGCCGAGCGCGCTCCGGTGGGCGGGGGGCTCTGGGGCGGCGGGATGCCGCGCTGGCTGCCGCGGGCGATGGTGCTGTTCCTGGTGCTGGTGGGGGTGTTCCAGCTCGCCGACTGGGCGTTCCGGCAGCTGATCGACCTGTTCGTGATGCTGCTGGTGTCGTTCTTCCTGTCGCTGGCGCTGGAGCCGGCCGTGGACCGGATGGCGGCGCGGGGGGTGCGCCGGGGGGTGGGGACCTTCCTGGTGTTCGTGGCGGTCGGGGCCGCGGTGGTGGGCTTCCTCGCCGCGCTCGGCACGCTGCTGGTCGACCAGGTGGCGAAGATCGCGGGGGACCTTCCGCACCTGGTCGACAATCTGATCGGCTGGATCAACCGGACCTTCCACCAGGACCTCTCGCTGGGCGAGTTGCAGAATCGGTTGCTCAAGGACTCCGGCACCATCGAGAACTACGTCCAGCAGGCCGCCGACAATGTCTGGGGCGTCTCGTCCACCGTGATCGGCGGGCTCTTCCAGGCCTTCACGGTCGGGCTGTTCACCTTCTACTTCACCGCCGAGGGCCCGCGGGTGCGCCGGACGGTCTGTTCGATGCTGCCGCCCGCCAAGCAGGGCGAGGTGCTGCGGGCCTGGGAGATCGCGCTCGCCAAGACCGGCGGCTACCTGTACTCCCGGGCGCTGCTCGCGGTGGTGTCGGCCGCCGGGCACTGGGTGATGTTCGAGCTGCTGGACCTGCCGTACGCGGCGGCGCTGGCGGTCTGGGTCGGCGTCATGTCGCAGTTCGTGCCGACCCTCGGGACGTACCTGGCCGGGACGCTGCCGGTGCTGGTGGCGCTGACGGTGGAGCCGGTGGACGCGCTCTGGGTGCTGGTCTTCGTGGTGGTCTACCAGCAGGTCGAGAACTACCTGCTGCAGCCGCGGATCACCGCGCGGACGGTGGACGTGCACCCGGCGGTGGCCTTCGGCTCGGTGATCGCGGGCGCGGCGCTGCTCGGCGCGGTCGGCGCGGTGATCGCGATCCCGGCGGCGGCCACGCTCCAGGGCTTCGTGGGGACGTACGTGCGGCGGTACGAGGTGGCCACCGATCCGCGGATCGACCGGGGCGAGCAGCGGCGGGCGCGGCGGGAGCTGCGCCGGGAGGCGGCCCGGCGGCTGCGCCGGATGGTCGGCGGGGACGGGACGAGGCGCGGGGAGTGACCCGGGGCGCCGCCCCGGGGGGGGTGTCCCCGGGGGCGGCACGGCCCGGACGTGCGACGCTTGAATCGAACAGATGTTCTTTGTACTCTCCGGCGAGGAGTTTTCCACAGGCCGAGCCCGATCGAGCCCGTTTGTCAGTGGGACGCGCTAGCGTCGAGGACGATGAAGCGCACAGCACAGAACCCGAGGGAAAAAGCCATGGCAGGTACGGACCGCGAGAAGGCCCTGGAGACCGCTCTCGCCCAGATCGAGCGGCAGTTCGGCAAGGGCTCGGTGATGCGCCTCGGCGAGAAGGCCAACGAGCCGGTCGAGGTGATCTCCACCGGGTCCACCGCCCTGGACGTCGCCCTTGGGGTCGGCGGCATCCCGCGCGGCCGGGTGGTCGAGATCTACGGCCCCGAGTCCTCCGGCAAGACCACCCTGACCCTGCACCTGGCCGCCAACGCCCAGAAGGCCGGCGGCACGGTCGCGTTCGTCGACGCGGAGCACGCGCTCGACCCGGAGTACGCCAAGAAGCTCGGCGTGGACACCGACGCCCTGCTGGTCAGCCAGCCGGACACCGGTGAGCAGGCGCTGGAGATCACCGACATGCTGATCCGCTCCGGCGCGATCGACCTGGTGATCATCGACTCGGTCGCGGCGCTCGTGCCGCGCGCCGAGATCGAGGGCGAGATGGGCGACTCGCACGTCGGTCTGCAGGCCCGACTGATGAGCCAGGCGCTGCGCAAGATCGCCGGTGCGCTGAACCAGTCGAACACCACCGCGATCTTCATCAACCAGCTGCGCGAGAAGATCGGCGTGATGTTCGGTTCGCCGGAGACCACGACGGGTGGCCGGGCGCTGAAGTTCTACGCCTCGGTCCGCCTCGACATCCGCCGGATCGAGACCCTGAAGGACGGCACCGAGGCGGTCGGCAACCGCACCCGCGTCAAGGTGGTCAAGAACAAGGTCGCCGCGCCGTTCAAGCAGGCCGAGTTCGACATCCTCTACGGCGTGGGCATCAGCCGCGAGGGCGGCCTGATCGACATGGGCGTGGAGCACGGCTTCATCCGCAAGTCGGGCGCCTGGTACACCTACGAGGGCGACCAGCTCGGCCAGGGCAAGGAGAACGCCCGCAACTTCCTGCGGGACAACCCGCAGCTCGCCGACGAGATCGAGCGGAAGATCAAGGGCAAGCTCGGCATCGGCCCGAAGGTGGAGGAGCCGGCCGAGAGCGGGGCCGACGCCGCCGCTGCTGCTCCCGCCGCCGACGGCGCCGCCAAGCCGATCACCGCGACCGCCACCAAGACGGCCGCGGCGAAGAAGACGGCGGCGGCCAAGGCCTGATCCGTTGACGCAGTACGACACGGTGGGCGGCGGCCCGGCGGGCCCGGAGGACGACGACTACGGCCCGCCGGACTGGTTCGCCGCGGTCGCGGAGGAACCGGAGCCGGCGGCCGAGAGGCCCGGGCGGAGGCCCTCCCGGCGCGACCGCCGCTCCACCACGCAGTGGGCATCCGGCCCCGAGCCGGAGTTCGACCTGGCTCCGGACCGGGCGGTGCGCGGCGCGGCGCCCGGGCCGGAGCCGGCGGAAGCATCGGTCGAGGCGCTCGGCCTGGTCTCCGCCTCCGAGCTGCCCACCGGCCGCCGACGACGGCGCTCGGCCCGGGAGGCCGAGGAACTCGAAGCGGCGGGGCCCGCTTCGGCACCGGCGGCCGTGGAGAGCGGCCGGGGCGGAGGCGAGGCGGCCGGTCACGGGGGTGCGGCCGCCTCGGCCTCCCGTCGCGGCGCCCGTCGGGGCCGTTCCGCGGCCGGGCCGTCCGGGGAGGAGGGCACCGGCCGTGCCTCCCGGAAGCAGGCCGAGGAGTCGGTCGATCCGGAGACCCGCGCGCGGGACATCTGCCTGCGGCTGCTGACCGGCGCCGCCAAGACCCGCAAGCAGCTCGCCGACGCCCTGCGCAAGCGGGAGATCCCGGACGAGGTCGCCGACGAGGTGCTCACCCGGCTCGAAGAGGTCGGGCTGATCGACGACGCGGCCTTCGCCGCGGCCTGGGTGGAGTCCCGGCACGCCGTCCGGGGCCTGTCCCGGCGGGCGCTGACCCAGGAGCTGCGCACCAAGGGCGTCGCCGCCGACCTGGTCGAGCAGGCCGTCGCCCAGGTCGACCACGACGACGAGACGGACGCGGCCCGGGCGCTGGTGGAGCGCAGGCTGCGCTCCACCCGAGGGCTGGACGCACAGGTGCGCACCCGGCGGCTGGTCGGGATGCTGGCCCGGCGCGGCTACTCCGAGGGACTGGCGTTCCGGGTGGTGCGCAGTGCGCTGGAGGAGGAGCGGAGTGAACTGTCGGGTCGGGAGTAGTGGCAGTTCTGTAGGCGTCCTGGAGTGAACCAGGTCAACCCTTGACCCTTTCATGACCCCCACCTAGCCTCGCCATCAGTTCCCGGGGCGCCTCCGTACGGCGGCCCGCGCGGCGACGGGGGAGTGGGCGGCACATGGGGATCTCGGCGGGCACCGGCCCGGGCGGCTCGCTGGTGGCGGTCGCCGGATCGGCCGCGTTCCTGCTGCTGGTGTTCGCGGTGGCCGCCGGGCTGGTGATCAGGCGGCTCCGGGCGGCCCGGCACAGCGCGCTGGCCGAGGCCGAGCAGGCCCGTCGGCGGGCCGAGGAGCAGAGCGCCGGGCAGCGGGCCGAACTCGCCCGGCGCGAGCAGGACATGGCCGAGGAGCTGCGCAGGCTGCGCCGCCGCGAGGACGAACTGGCGGAGCGCTCGGCCGAGTTGGAGCGGTCCCGGAGCGAGTCCGAGGCGCTGGTCGCCCGCCGGGTGGCGGCGCTGGAGCGGGCCGCCGGGCTCTCCGCCGAGCAGGCCCGCGCCGAACTCCTGCGGGAGGCCGAGGAGTCGGTCCGGCGGGAGGCCGCGGTCACCGTCCGGGAGATCGAGCGCGAGGCCAAGGAGGAGGGCGAGCGCCGGGCCCGGGACATCGTCGCCGGGGCGATCCAGCGGCTGGCGACGGAGCAGACGATGGAGAGCGCCGTCACCGTCCTGCCGTTGCCCAACGAGGACATCAAGGGCCGGATCATCGGTCGGGAGGGCCGCAACATCCGGGCCTTCGAGGCGGTCACCGGCGTGAACCTGATCGTCGACGACACCCCCGAGTCGGTGCAGCTGTCCTGCTTCGACCCGGTCCGCCGGGAGACCGCCCGGCTCACCCTGGAGCAGCTGGTCGAGGACGGCCGGATCCACCCGACCCGGATCGAGCACCTGCACGAGCGCAGCCGCGAGGAGGTCGGGCAGCGCTGCGTCCGGGCCGGCGAGGACGCCCTGCTGGACGCCCGGGTCGGCGCGATGCACCCCGAACTCGTCCGCACCCTGGGCTCGTTGCGCTACCGGGCGTCGTACGGGCAGAACGTGCTCGGGCACCTGCTGGAGTCCGCGCACCTGGCCGGGATGATGGCCGCCGAGCTCGGGGTGGACCCGGAGCCGGTGCGGCGCGCGGCGCTGCTGCACGACATCGGCAAGGCGCTCACCCATGAGTCGGAGGGCAGCCACGCGGCGGTGGGCGCGGAGCTCGCCCGGCGGTACGGCGAATCCCCCGAGGTGGTGCACGCGATCGCCGCCCACCACAACGAGGTCGATCCCCGGACGGTGACGGCCGTGCTGACCCAGGCCGCGGACGGCTGCTCGGGCGGTCGGCCGGGCGCGCGCAAGGAGTCGCTGGAGCTGTACGTGCGGCGGCTGGCGCGGCTGGAGGAGATCGCGCGCTCGCACCAGGGCGTGGCCGAGGTGTACGCGATGCAGGCCGGCCGCGAGGTCCGGGTGATGGTCCGCCCGGACGCGGTGGACGACCTGGGCGCGGAGCTGATCGCCCGTGAGGTCGCCCGCCAGTTCTCGACCGAGCTGACCTACCCGGGCCGGATCCGGGTGACGGTGGTCCGTGAGAGCCGGGCCACGGCGGTGGCCGGCTAGGACGCCCCGCCAGGAGACCTGCCAGACCTGCCTAGACCTGCCTAGACCTGCCAGGACCGGCCGGGCCGTCCCGCCATGACCCGCCATGACCCGCCAGGACCCGTCAGGACACGCCCTGGCTCGGGGAGTCCACCTCGTGGGGCGCGGGTTGCTCGGCCGGGTCGGGGGCCGGGGTGAGCGTGGCCGGGCCGCCGCGGGCGCGGTCGGCGAGGGCGAGGAGGTCCTCGGCGACGGCGCCCTGGGTGACGCCGACGAGGTGGCCGTCCGGGCGGATCAGCAGGACGGTGTGCGGGCCGGCGCCCGGGTAGTCCTCGGTGACCAGCACCTCGGCGGGGACGGGCAGCGCGGCGGCGACCTCGGCGAGGCGGGGCATCAGGCCGGCGCCGAGCCAGTGCTCGGAGGACCAGACGGCGGTGCCGGGGGCGACCAGCAGCAGCAGGAAGGTGGTGCCGAGCCGGGCGTGCAGGTGGTCGGGGGTGCCGTCGTCGGCGAGCACCGGAAGGTCCGGGACGAGCACCCCGGGGGCGGTGGCGGGCAGCAGCTCGCTGAGCGAGGTGGTGCCGCGCGCGCCGCGCTGCACCGGGACCCGGCCGGGGACGCCGGAGGGCGCCGCCGGGTAGGCGGGCGCGCCGCCGAACCGGCCGGTGCCGAGCTGGCCGTCGGCGAGCAGCGGGGCGTGCTTGCGGAAGCCGCCGACCAGCAGCGAGCGCCGGGTCTGCTGCCAGCCGCGCAGCGGGCGCAGCAGCGGCATGGACTGGTCGACCGCGCGCAGCCGGGCGCCGACCGCACCGCGCCGCTCGGCCTCGTAGCCGTCCAGCAGCGATCCGCCGGGCTGCGGGCCGCCGGAGTGGAGGTGCCAGGCGAGGGCCAGCCGCCAGGCGAGGTTGTCGGCGTCGCGCAGCCCGTCCGGGAGGTTCTGCATGCCGAGCGCGCCGTGCAGGTGGGCGGCGTCGCCGGCCAGGAAGCAGCGGCCGATCCGGAAGCGGGCGGCGAGTCGCTGCTGGGCGGTGTGGTCGGCGGCGGCCAGCAGTTCGAAGCGGGGCAGCTCGCCGCACCAGCCGGTGAGGGTGGAGGTGACCCGGGTGAGCAGGGTGTCGCCGGTGACGATGCCGGGCCAGGTGGCGTGCGGGTCGACCGTCTCGGTGGCGGCGGGCCGGCCGGGGGGCAGTCGCCAGTCGAGCCGCCAGACGCCGTCCGGCAGCGGACGGGCGGAGGCCTCGCGGTCGCCCCGCCACGGGGGCTCGCGGTGCAAGCGGGCGCCGTCGAAGGGCAGGTCGACCCGGACGGTGGCGATGGCGTTGCGGTCGACCGCCGGGCGGCCGGGGAAACGGATCTTCAGGAGCTTGCGGACGGTGGATCTGGCGCCGTCGCAGCCGACCAGGTGGCTGCCGCGCCACCAGGTGGTGGAGCCGTCCTGGGTGCCCATGGTGCGGATGCTGACGCCGTCCCGGTCCTGTTCGAGTTCGACGACCCGGTTGAGCGGGACCAGCTTGATCAGCGGGGTGCCGGTGAGGGCGTCGCGCAGCCCGCGCTGGAGGCGGTGCTGGGGCAGGTGGTAGGTGGGCGAATCGGTGAGGTCGATCCGCAGCACCTCCTGGCGGCGGCGCCAGACGGCGAAGGAGTCCCACAGCGCGGAGTCCGAGGCGGCCCGCGGGTAGCCGATCCGGGTCAGGAAGGCGGCGGTGTCGGCGCCGAGCACGAGGCTGCGCGGGCCCTCGGGACAGAGTCCGGAGCCCTCGTCCAGGACGATGGTGGGTACCTCGTGCCGGGCCAGGGCGAGGGCCAGGGCCAGACCGACCGGTCCGGCCCCGACCACGATCACCGGGTCCATGAGGGAACCTCCGGGCGCGAACCGGCCGATCGGCCGGCGTCAGTTACCGCTGCCGCATATGCCGCGTGGATGCTCCCGGGAGGTGTCACGAAGAGCAATGCAACAGTTCACCTGCGTGTCCGTCAAGCAGAAGCTGAAGTGCGCCGGTTCGCGCCGCGACGGCCACGTGCTTCGATCCAGCGTGCGAGCGCGGTCAACAGAAGGCACATCACGATGTAGATCGGGCCGATCACGAGCACCACGGGGATGTAGGGGAAGCCCGCGGCGTTGATCGGCTGGCTGGCGATCTTCTTGCCCATGAACAACAGTTCGCTGTAGGTGATGACGAAGCCGAGCGAGGTGTCCTTGAGGGTGACGACCAGCTGGCCGATCATCGAGGGCAGCATCGAGCGGACGGCCTGCGGCACCAGGATCGACATCATCACCTGGGTCTTGCGCATGCCGAGCCCGTACGCCGCCTCGCCCTGGCCGCGCGGGACGGCGTTGACGCCGCTGCGGATGATCTCGGCCTGGACCGCCCCGTTGTAGAGGGTGAGACCGAGCACCAGCGCCCACATCGGCTGCTGGGCGAAGAAGGCGTAGTAGAGCCCGACGATCAGGATCAGCAGCGGCATCGCCCGGAAGAACTGGGTGAAGGCCGTGCAGAACCAGCGGACCGGCCGGTGGTCGGAGAGCTGACCGGCCGCCAGCAGCGCGCCCAGAGTGAGCGAGAAGGCTGCCGCGAGCCCGAAGGCCTCCAGGGTGGACAGCAGGCCGTCCACGATCTGCTGCTGGACGAAGGTGTACTGGAAGGCGTCCCAGAGGCCGGCGTCGAACTGGCCGTTGTCGTTCAGCGCGTTGAAGACGTACCAGAGGAGACCGGCGATGCCGAGCACCGAGAGGACGCCGAACATGCGGTACCGGGTACGGGCCTTCGGGCCGGGGGTGTCGTAGAGGACACTCGCCGACGCCTGACGGTTCAGAATGCTCATCGGGCCACCGCCAGTCGGGATTCCAGGAAGCGGAAGAAGGTGGCGACCGTGGCGCTGATCAGCAGGTAGGCGCAGGCCACCCAGAAGAAGATGGCGAAGATCGAGTAGCCGCGCTCGGAGAAGGTCTGCTGGGCGCTGTACAGCTCGGGGACGCTGAACGCGCCGGCGATCGCCGAGTTCCTGGGCAGGGCGATGAACACGCTGCTCATCGGGCCCAGGACGGTCCGGGCGGCTTGCGGCAGGACGACCAGGGTGAGGGTCTGGCCGAAGGTCATGCCCAGGCTGCGGGCGGCCTCCGCCTGGCCCAGCGGCACGGTGTTGATGCCGGAGCGGATGACCTCGCAGACGAACGAGGCGGTGTACCCGCCGAGCGCCAGCACCGCGAACGCCAGGTGGCTGAAGTGCACGCCCAGCGGCGGCAGGCCGAAGGTGACGGCGAAGAACAGCAGCGTCAGCGGGGTGTTGCGGAAGAGCGTCACCCAGGCGGTGCCGAAGGCGCGCAGGACCGGCACCGGGGAGACCCGGAAGGCCGCCAGCAGGGTGCCCAGCAGCAGGGCGAGAAGAGCGCTGAGCGCGCTCACCTCGATCGTCTGTAGGAAGCCGTCGCGGAACAACGCGAAGTTGTCGTCCTCGAACAGGAACCCCATCCGGCGGCCCTCCTCTCAGTTCATGGTCGGGAGTCGACGTACGGCGGGCGGATCAGTAGCGCTCGAGGGCCGGGACGTCCGGCGCCGGGGAGCCGGAGGCGCCCAGGGTCGCGTCGTAGGCCTTCTTCCAGTCGCCGTTGTCCTCGTGGGCCTTGAGGGCGTCGCTGATCGCGTCGCGCAGCGCCTTGTCGTCCTTGTTGAGGCCGACGCCGTAGTTCTCCTTGGTGAACGGCTTGCCGACCACCTTGAGCTTGGGGCTGTACTTGGAGGCGTAGCCCTTGAGGATCGCGTCGTCGGTGGTGACCGCGTCGACCTCGCCGGACAGCAGCTTCTCGACGCAGGCCGAGTAGGTGTCGAACTGGGTGACCTTCGGGTTGTACTGCTGGATGTTCTTGATCGAGGTCGAGCCGGTGGCGGTGCAGACGTTCTTGCCGCCGGTGCTCTCCGGGCCGGTGATCGTGGTGTTGTCGGCCTTCACCAGCAGGTCCTGGCCGGCGATGTAGTACGGGCCGGCGAAGGAGACGCTCTTCTTGCGCTCGTCGTTGATGCTGTAGGTGCCGACGTAGAAGTCGATCTGGCCCTTGGCGATGGCCGGCTCGCGCTGCGAGGAGACCAGGGTCTGCCACTTGATCTGCTGCGGGGTGAAGCCGAGGTCGGCGGCGATCATCTTGGCGATCTCGATGTCGAAGCCGCTGCGGTCGCCGCTGGCGACGTCCTCCCAGCCGAGGTTCGGCTGGTCGGCCTTGGCGCCGATGATCAGCTGGCCGCGCTTCTTGGCCTCGGCGAGGACCGCGGAGTCCACCTTGACGTCGGTCTTGACCGTGTAGCTCGGCAGCTTCGGGGCGCCGGCGCCGCTGCTCGCGGCGGTGGCGCCGGGGGTGCCGTCCTTGCCGCAGGCGGCGGTGGCGGTGAGCGCGACGGCACAGAGCGCGACGGCGAGGGTGCGGGACGTCCTCATGAGGGTTCTCCTGGGGCTGGGCCGCGGTGTCAACCGGGCTCTGGCGTCTGGAAGGCGTGCACGGGCGGGGCCGGCCGGCACTGCGGCCGGGGGCGGTCCCGCCGGTCTCGAAGCGTCAGTGGTGGAGGATCTTCGAGAGGAAGTCCTTGGCGCGCTCGGAGCGCGGCGCGGTGAAGAAGGCGTCCGGGGTGTTCTGCTCGACGATCTTCCCGTCGGCCATGAACAGGACCCGGTTGGCGGCGGAGCGGGCGAAGCCCATCTCGTGGGTGACCACGACCATCGTCATGCCGTCCGCGGCGAGCTGGCGCATGACCTCCAGCACCTCGTTGACCATCTCCGGGTCCAGCGCCGAGGTGGGCTCGTCGAAGAGCATCACCTTGGGCTTCATCGCCAGCGCGCGGGCGATCGCCACGCGCTGCTGCTGGCCGCCGGAGAGCTGGGCCGGGAACTTGTCCGCCTGCGCGCCGACGCCGACCCGCTCCAGCAGCTCCCGGGCGGTCTTCTCGGCCTGCGGGCGGGGCACCTTGCGCACCTTCACCTGGCCGATGACCACGTTCTCCAGCACGGTCTTGTGCGCGAACAGGTTGAAGCTCTGGAACACCATGCCGACCTCGGCGCGCAGCCGGGCCAGTTCCTTGCCCTCGTCGGGCAGCGGCCGGCCGTCGATCGTGATCGCGCCGGAGTCGATCGTCTCCAGCCGGTTGATCGTCCGGCAGAGCGTCGACTTGCCCGAGCCGGACGGGCCGATCAGCACGACCACCTCGCCCTGGGCGATCCGGAGGTCGATGTCCTGCAGGACGTGCAGCGCGCCGTAGTGCTTGTTGACGTTGCTCAGCACGACCAGTGGGGCGGCTGCGGGGGTGGAGTCCTCGACCGGGCTCTCGGTCATCGCGCCTGCTCCCTCTGTCGTCGAATCACGCCTGTCCGAGAAGTCTCAACTCCCTTGACAGGCAATGGTGGTACGAATCCGGGGGCCGAGGCCGGCGGAGCCGCGGCCCCCGGTGGGCCGACCTTAGGAGCCATGACCGCGCGCCGTCAGCCGATCTGAGCGGAACTTGAGGATCACGAAACGGCCACACGGCGCTCGCACGCTGTTCGCGCGGGCGCCGACGGGGCATGTCACAGCGGGAATCCGCTCCGGTGCTCCCCGTTCCCCCCGGGCCCGGTGCGCGGTCGAACCTGGCGCCGGGCCGTTCACTGGCCCATACTGCGCAGGACCGGGACCTGAACGATCGGCCCGGTGATCATCGGTGATCACGTGGGGGAAGGAGGAGGACAGGATGCGACTGCTGCTCGTCGAGGACGACGAACGCGTGGCCGCCGCGCTGGTCGCGGTGCTGGGCCGGCACGGCTTCCAGGTCCGGCATGCCCGCAGCGGGCACGAGGCGCTGGACGCCCTGGTGCCGGACGGCAACGAGCCGTACCGCGTGGTGCTGCTCGACCTCGGACTGCCCGACCGCGACGGCTTCGAGGTGTGCAGCCGGATCAGGGCCGGCAGCGGCGTACCGGTGATCATGGTCACCGCCCGCGCCGACGTCCGCTCCCGGATCCACGGCCTCAACCTGGGCGCCGACGACTACGTCACCAAGCCGTACGACATGGGCGAGCTGCTCGCCCGCATCCACGCCGTGGCCCGCCGCGGCGCCGCCCCCGCCGCGGTGGCGGTGCCCGCGCCCGACACCGTGCCGCAGCAGCGCGGCCCGCTGGAGTCCCGCGGCATCCGGATCGACCGGGAGCGCCGCCGGGTCAGCGTGGACGGCCGCGACGTGCCGCTCACCCGCAAGGAGTTCGACCTGCTCGCGCTGCTCGCGCAGAGCCCCGGCGTCGTCTACCGGCGCGAGCAGATCTTCAGCGAGGTCTGGCGCAGCGGCTGGGAGGGCAACGGGCGCACCCTGGAGGTGCACATCGGCTCGCTGCGCAACAAGCTGGCACTGCCCGGCCTGGTCGAGGCCGTGCGCGGGGTCGGCTACCGGCTGATCCCCGACTGCCCGACGCCCGCCGCGGCCGAACCGGCCCCGAGCGCCCCCGCGGAGCACTGACCGCACGTGCGCACCCGCCTGCTCGGCATCCTGATCGCCCTCATGCTCTGCGTCCTGGCCGCCCTGGGGCTGCCGCTCGCGGCGGCGGTCGCGGCGGCCGAACAGACCAAGGTGGTCGTCGACCGGCTCGACGACGCCGCCCGCCTCGCCCAGGACCTGCCCACCTCCGGCGCCGCCGACTCCGCCCGCAAGGGCGACCCGGAACCCGCCCCGGGCGACGGCAGCCGGCAGCGCGCGATCGAGGCCGAGGTCCGCCGCTACCACGACCTGTACGGCGTGCGCCTGGGCATCTTCCAGCGCGACGGCGTTCCGCTCGCCGTCGCCCCGGACGACTGGCGGGTGCCCTCCGGGGGCTGGGGCGCCCAGGCCTTCCAGGAGGCACTGGACGGGCGGCGCAGCCACAACCCGCCGCAGGTCTGGCCGTGGACGCCGGACCGGACGATCACCGTCGCCGCCCCCGTGGTGCGCGACGGCGACGTGGTCGCGGTGGTGCTCAGCGAATCCCCGGCCGAGGCGCTGCGCACCCGGGTGGTGCACAAGTGGCTGGTGATCGGCGCGGGCGAGGCCGCCGCGATGATCGTCGCCGTGCTGCTCGCCGTCCGGCTCACCGAGTGGGTGCTGCGCCCGGTGCGCACCCTGGACCGGGCCACCCACGACATCGCCACCGGCCGGATGGCCGCCCGGGTCGCCCCGGGCGGCGGACCGCCCGAACTCCAGCGGCTGGCCCGCTCGTTCAACGAGATGGCGGACCACGTGGTGCTCGCCATGGACCAGCAGAAGGCGTTCGTCGCGGACGCCTCCCACCAGCTGCGCAACCCGCTGTCGGCGCTGCTGCTGCGGGTCGAGCTGCTCGGCCTGGAACTGCCCGAGGGCCACGAGGAGGAGCTCAGCGGCGTACGGGAGGAGGGCGCCCGGCTGGCCCGGGTGCTGGACGACCTGCTCGGCCTGGCCACCGCCGAGCACGCCCGCCCCGAACCGGAGCGCACCGACCTCGCCGAGCTCACCCTGTCCCGGGTGGACGCCTGGCGGCCGGTGGCCGAGCAGCGCGGGATCGGGCTGCGCTGGGACGGCCCGGCGCTGGCGATCGGGATGGCCGACCCGATCGGCTTCGGCTCGGCGCTGGACGCCGTGGTGGACAACGCGCTCAAGTTCAGCCCGGCCGGCAGCGAGGTGCGGCTGCGGGTGGCGGTGCGCCGGGACGAGGTCGCGGTGACCGTCACCGACGCCGGACCCGGCCTCACCGAGGACGAGCTGTCCCGGGCCGGGGACCGGTTCTGGCGCAGCACGCGGCACCAGAACGTGGACGGTTCGGGGCTCGGGCTGTCCATCGCCCGCACCCTGCTGGCGGCCGGCGGCGGCACGCTCGGCTTCGCGCCGGTCAGGCCGACCGGGCTCGCGGTGACGCTGGCGGTGCCCCGGCCGGAGAAGTAGCCGCCGGGGCAGGCCCTACGCCCTACGGCTTCACCGAGCGGTAGTAGCGGGCCGCGCCGGTGTGCAGCGGGAGCGGGTCGGTGTAGACGGCGGTGCGCAGGTCGACCAGCTGGGCCGCGTGCACCTGGGCGCCGATCTGGTCCCGGCTGTCGATCACCGCGCGGGTCATCCCCTCCACCAGGCGCGGGTCCGCGTCGTCCAGGGTGATCAGCAGGTTGGGCACGGCCACCGTGGCGACGGCCTCCTTGGGCTCGGCGTTCGGGTACGTCCCCTTGGGCATGGTGGCCGCCCGGTAGGCGTCGGTGCCGCCGCCCTCGGCCTTGTGCAGGGCCTCGGCGAGGTCGCTCAGCGGCACGACACGGATCGGGAAGTGGTCGGAGAGGTCGGTGAGCGCGCTGGTGGGCAGGCCACCGGACCAGAAGAAGGCGTCCAGCCTGCCCGCGCGCAGGTCGTCGGCGGCCTCGCCGATCCCCTTCGGCACCGGGACGATGTCGTGGTCCGGGTCCAGGCCGGCCGCGCCCAGCAGCCGCTTGGTCACCAGGTTCACCCCGGACTGCGGCAGGCCGACGCCGACCCGCAGGCCCTTGAGGTCGGCGGTGCGGCGCACCGGGGAGGAGGCCGGGACGATCAGCTGCAGGTAGTCGTCGTACAGCCGGGCGATGGCCCGCAGCTTCTCCTTGCCCTGGCCCTGGTAGTCGGCGACCGCGTCGGCGGTGGCTATCGCGAAGGCGTCCCGGCCTCTGATCACCCGGGTGAGGTTGTCGATCGAGCCCTCGGAGTTGTCCAGGGCCAGCCGCACCCCGGGCATGGCCCGGGAGACGTGGGCCTGGAGCAGCTGCCCGTACCGGTCGTAGACGCCGCGCTGCACCCCGGTGGCGAAGCGGACCTCGCCGCGCGGGTACCCGGGCGAGCGGCCCGCCGACAGCCACCAGCCGCCGAACCCGGCCACCAGCAGTACCACCACCAGCACCGTGCGCCACAGCGGGCTCCGGGCCGCGGTGCGGACGGCGGCGCCGAGACGGGACGCAGTGGTGGGGGTCATGCAGGGATACTGCCAGGCGCTCCGGCCGAACGGGAGTGGAACGGGTGGTGGAAGCTCAGGGAAAAGCCCTTCGCCGCTGCCCGTACCCTGGTCTGGTGAGCGGTGAGAGCGGATTGAAGAGCTACAAGGTCGTCACGCACGGCTGTCAGATGAACGTCCACGACTCCGAGCGGCTGTCCGGCCTGCTGGAGGACGCGGGGTACGTCAAGGCCGGGCCCGAGGGCGACCCGGACCTGGTGGTGTTCAACACCTGCGCGGTGCGCGAGAACGCCGACAACAAGCTGTACGGCAACCTCGGCCAGCTCGCGCCGGTCAAGACCCGTCACAAGGGCATGCAGATCGCCGTCGGCGGCTGCCTGGCCCAGAAGGACCGCGAGAGCATCGTCAAGCGCGCCCCCTGGGTCGACGTGGTCTTCGGCACCCACAACATCGGCCACCTGCCGGCGCTGCTGGAGCGGGCCGCGGTCGAGCGCAGGGCCCAGGTCGAGATCCTGGAGTCGCTGGAGACCTTCCCCTCCACCCTGCCGACCCGCCGCGAGTCCGCGTACGCCGCCTGGGTCGCCATCTCGGTCGGCTGCAACAACACCTGCACCTTCTGCATCGTCCCCGCGCTGCGCGGCAAGGAGGAGGACCGCCGCCCCGGCGACGTCCTCGCCGAGATCGAGGCGCTGGTGGACGAGGGCGTCATCGAGGTGACCCTGCTCGGCCAGAACGTCAACGCCTACGGCTCCGACCTGGGCGACCGCGAGGCCTTCTCCAAGCTGCTGCGCGCCGCCGGGCAGATCGAGGGCCTGGAGCGGATCCGCTTCACCTCGCCGCACCCCCGCGACTTCACCGACGACGTGATCGCCGCGATGGCCGAGACCCCGAGCGTGATGCACCAGCTGCACATGCCGCTGCAGTCCGGCTCGGACCGCGTCCTCAAGGCGATGCGCCGCTCGTACCGGCAGGACCGTTTCCTCGGGATCATCCGCAAGGTCCGCGAGGCGATGCCGGACGCGGCCATCTCCACCGACATCATCGTGGGCTTCCCCGGCGAGACGGAGGAGGACTTCGAGGAGACGATGCACACCGTCCGCGAGGCCCGCTTCACCAACGCCTTCACCTTCCAGTACTCCAAGCGCCCCGGCACCCCCGCCGCGGACATGGCGGACCAGGTGCCGAAGGAGGTCGTCCAGGCCCGCTACGACCGGCTGATCGCCCTCCAGGAGGAGATCTCCTGGGAGGAGAACAAGAAGCAGGTCGGCCGCACCCTGGACATCCTGGTCGCCGAGGGCGAGGGCAAGAAGGACGATCAGACCCGGCGGCTCTCCGGACGCGCCCCCGACAACCGGCTGGTGCACTTCACGAAGCCGGACGAGCCGGTGCGCCCGGGCGACGTGGTGACCGTCGAGATCACCTACGCCGCCCCGCACCACCTGCTCGCCGAGGGCCCGGCGCTCGCGGTGCGCCGCACCCGCGCCGGCGACGCCTGGGAGAAGCGCCGGGCCGCGCCCGCCGCCAAGCCGGCCGGAGTGATGCTCGGCCTGCCGAAGATCGGCGCCCCGGCCGAGCTGCCGCTGGCCGCGCCGGCGGGCGGGGCCTGCTGCGGCGACTGACTGACCCGCACGTGTTCCGGGCGGCCCGGCGGGAGCTTCGGCTCCGGCCGGGCCGCCCGGCGTCTTGGCTAGAGTGATCCACATGCTGGTAGCCGCCGCCGTGTGCCCCTGTCCGCCGCTGCTCGTCCCCGAGGTCGCCGCCGGGGCCGCGCCCGAGCTGGACGCCCTGCGCACGGCCTGCGACGAGGCGCTGGCGGCGCTGGTCGCGGCCGGGCCGCAGCTGGTCGTGGTGGTCGGCACCGGGCCGACGGCCGAGGTCTGGACCGAGGGCGGAGCCGGCTCCTTCCGCCGCTACGGGGTGCCGCTGGTCGCCAAGCTGCCCGGCGACCGGGTCGAGGGGCCGGAGCTGGCCCCCTCGCTGACCGTCGGCGCCTGGCTGCTGGAGCGCGCCGGGGTGACCCTGCCGACGCACGCCTGCGCGGTGCCCGCCGACGCCCCCGCCGACCGGATGCTCGGCCTCGGCCAGGGCCTGGCCGGCCTCGCCGAGCGGGTCGCCCTGCTGGTGCTCGGCGACGGCAGCGCCTGCCGCTCGGTCAAGGCGCCCGGCTACCTGGACGAGCGGGCCGAGGGCTTCGACACCGCCCTGGCCGCCGCCCTGGGCACGGCCGACCTGCCCGCCCTGGCCGCGCTGGACCCGGGGCTGGCCGCCGAGCTCAAGGCCGACGGCCGGGCGCCCTGGCAGGTGCTGGCCGGCGCCGCGGAGGGCGCCGGCCTCACCGGGCGGCTGGGTTACCAGGAGGCGCCGTACGGGGTCGGGTACTTCGTGGCGTCCTGGTCCTAGCCGGCCGGGGCCGCCGGACCGGGACTCCCGGCCGTCGGGGCTCCCGGTCGGGGCCGCCGGACCGGCCAGGACCGGGACCGCGGGGTCAGGACCGCGGGGGCTGCCCCTCGTCGCCCGGCTTCGGCTTCTGGGCGAAGTCGCCGACCGCGTCCTTGGCCTTCTCGGCGCCGTGCTCGATCTTGTCGCTGTACTTGCCCTTGGTCGCCTTGTCGATGGCCCCGCCGGCCTTGTCCACGGCCTTCTCGATCTGGTCGCTGTGCTTGTTTGCGAACTCGCCGGCCTTGCCCTTGAGCTCCTCGGCCTTGCCCTTGAGGTTGTCCATCAGGCCCATGACGATCTCCTTCATCCGCTGTTCCCCGCACAACGAGCGGGCCGGGCAAAGCGTTCGCAAACCGGGCCCAACCGGGGAAACGGCCGGAAAATGTCCGGGAAACAGTCATATCGTCGCGCAGTCGCGGGCCGGTGGCAGCCCGGTCCCCGGTGGCCCGGCGGTTTTGGGAGACTGGAACGGTGAGCAGCTCCCGTACCCCGCATGTCGCCCCTCCCCGTGTGGTCTGCGTCGTCGGCGCGACCGCCGCCGGCAAGTCCGACCTGGCCGTCGCCATCGCCCGCAGCCTCGACGGCGAGGTGATCAACACCGACTCGATGCAGCTGTACCGGGGCATGGACATCGGCACCGCCAAGCTCACCACGGCCGAGCGCGGGGGAGTGCCGCACCACCTGCTGGACGTCTGGGACGTCACCGAGGCCGCCAGCGTCGCCGAGTACCAGCGGCTGGCCCGGGCCGAGATCGACCGGCTGCTCGCCGCCGGCCGCACGCCCGTCCTGGTCGGCGGCTCCGGGCTGTACGTCCGGGCGGCGATCGACGAGATGGAGTTCCCGGGCACCGACCCGGAGGTGCGGGCCCGGCTGGAGGCCGAGCTGGAGCTGGTCGGCCCGTACGCGCTGCACGGGCGGCTGGCCGAGCTGGACCCGGCGGCCGCCGAGGCGATCCTCGTCAGCAACGGCCGGCGGATCGTCCGCGCCCTGGAGGTCATCGAGATCACCGGGCAGCCGTTCACCGCCAACCTGCCGAGCAACACCGCCGTGTACGAGGCGGTGCAGATCGGCGTCGCCGTGCCGCGCCCGGAGCTGGACGAGCGGATCGCGCTGCGGGTCGACCGGATGTGGGAGGACGGGCTGCTGGACGAGGTGCGGGAGCTGGAGAGGGCCGGGCTGCGCGAGGGCAGGACCGCCTCCCGGGCGCTCGGCTACCAGCAGGTGCTCGACCACTTCGCCGGGGAGTGCACCGAGGACGAGGCCCGGGCCGAGACCGTCCGGGCGACCAAGCGCTTCGCCCGGCGTCAGGAGTCCTGGTTCCGCCGCGACGACCGCATCGAATGGCTCTCCCGGCCGGCCGGAACCGACCCCGTCGAGCTGCTGGAACGATCCCTCGAACTGATCGGCCGTCAGGCGGTTCCGGCCGTACAGGACGGGTTTTTGGCCAATCCGGCGGTGCACCTGCGCGCGCAGGCGACCGTGCAGGACGAACCGGCGGTCACGGCCCGATCACGTGATGGCCACGGATCACCCGTCGACCCCGGTCAGGCCCGGAACGCCTCTCTGGACATGCCATCATCGATGCCGTAGGGGTCGGCCGAACGGGCCGACCGTGCCCGGCCGCGAGTCCGCTCGTGTCGAACTGTCAGGGGAGGCCGTGTGTCGACGGGTACCGGCCCCGAATCCGGCCAGGGCGGAAGTGTCACCGCGCCGGCCGAGGAGTTCGACGAGTCGACGATGGGTGACCTCCCCGTGCTGACCGGACTGGAGGCACCGACCTCCTACGCGGCCGCGGTGCCCGCCCTGGACACCCGCACGCCGCCCGACGCTGCGGTGCACGAACGGGAGATCCGTCCGCTGCGCCGGCTGCGCTGGTGGCAGACGCTGCCGATCGCCCTGCTGGGCACCCTCGGCTCGCTGATGTTCGCCTTCCCGCTCGCCTTCGGCTCGGCCGGGGCGCGCGCCACCATGGTCGGGATGCTCGGGCTGCTGTTCACCGCCGCCTCGATGGGCTGGGGCGCGATGGCCGCCCGGCACGCCGGCTACACGTGGCCGGGACTGCCGCGGCGGGGCTCCGGGCAGCGGGCTGGCTGGAAGGCGATCGTGGTCTACACCCTGATCGCGCTGGCCGCCTGCGCGCTCGCGGTCTGGCGGGTCGCCTACCTGCGCTGAGCGCCGCCCGCCCGGAGCACCTCCGCCCCGGGCGCCTCCCGCTCCGGGAGGCTCCCGCCCCGAGCGGGCGGGTCGCCGCTCAGTACCATCGGAGGGGTGAGCGCATCCTCTTCCCAGCAGGGCGGCATCCCCTTCTTCAAGGGGCACGGCACCCAGAACGACTTCGTCATCGTCCCGGACCCGGACGGTGCGCTGGAGATCGGTCCCGAGACCGTCGCCGCGCTGTGCGACCGGCGGGCTGGCCTCGGCGGGGACGGGCTGCTGCGCGTGGTGCGCGCCGCCGCCGACCCGGCGGCCGCGGCGATGGCCGACCGGGCCGAGTGGTTCATGGACTACCGCAACTCGGACGGCAGCGTCGCCGAGATGTGCGGCAACGGCCTGCGGGTCTTCGCCCGCTTCCTGGTCGAGGCCGGCCTGGCCGAGCCGGGCGAGCTGGCCGTCGCCACCCGCTCCGGGGTGCTCACCGCGAAGGTCGCCGAGGCCGCCGAGGACGGCACGCCCGGCGACGTCACCATCGACATGGGCCGGGCCCGGCTGCCCGGGCCGGACGGCATCGAGGTCGCGGTCGGCGAGCGGCGCTGGCCGGCCCTGAACGTCAACATGGGCAACCCGCACGCGGTGGCCTTCGTGGAGAGCCTGGACCACGCCGGCGACCTGTTCGCCGCGCCGCTCACCAGCCCCGCGAGCGCCTACCCGGAGGGCGTCAACGTCGAGTTCGTGGTGGACCGCGGGCCGCGGCACGTCGCGATGCGGGTGCACGAGCGCGGCTCGGGCGAGACCCGCTCGTGCGGCACCGGCGCCTGCGCGGTGGCGGTGGCGGCCATCCGCCGGGACGGCGCCGACCCGGCGGTCACCGGCGAGTCGGTCGCGTACACCGTGGACGTGCTGGGCGGGCGACTGGTCATCACCGAGCACCCGGACGGCCGGGTGGAGATGACCGGGCCGGCGGTGATCGTGGCCGAGGGGCGGCTGGACGGGCGTTGGTGGGAGTCGGTGCGCTGAGGCCTGCGGCCCGGTTTGCCCAATTCGTGTGGTGACGAATCCCCCCGATCGGGTGATACCGGTCGCGGACGGGAATCAGGGCGTCGCGGAACGTGCTCTGCTCGGTAGCATGGACCACCGGGTCGATCACCCCATGGGGAGGGGTGTCGAGATCACCCCCTCGGACGGGGCGGCGCCCGGCGACCGTTGCCGGAGGTGCCGATGACCATCGAAGCCGGGCAGTCCCTGACGGGGCAGCCGACGACCGTACGGCAGGCCGGGGCCAGGCGGCCCCTCGGGGAGCTCGGCCGGGCCGCTCTCGGCCGGGCCGGGCGGGCCGCGTTACTGGCCACCGGCAGGCCGCCGGTGCCGGACGCCCTGGAGCCGCTCGTCCAGGTCCACCGCCGGCACCACCCGCAGGCCGACCTCGGCCTGCTCGCCCGGGCGTACCGGCTCGCCGAGGCCAGCCACCGCGGCCAGAAGCGCAAGAGCGGCGAGCCGTACATCACCCACCCGCTGGCCGTGACCATGATCCTGGCCCAACTCGGCGCCGGGACGACGACCCTGGTCGCCTCGCTGCTCCACGACACGGTCGAGGACACCGAGTTGACGCTGGACCAGGTGGGCGCCGGATTCGGGCCCGAAGTCGCCTACCTGGTCGACGGGGTGACGAAGCTGGAGAAGGTCGACTTCGGCGCCGCCGCCGAGGCCGAGACCTTCCGCAAGATGCTGGTCGCCACCGGGGACGACGTCCGGGTGATGGTGATCAAGCTGGCCGACCGGCTGCACAACATGCGCACCATCCGGCACATGAAGCCGGCCAGCCAGGTGCGGATCGCCAAGGTCACCCGGGACGTGCTGATCCCGCTGGCCGAGCGGCTCGGCATCCAGGTGCTCAAGGCGGAGCTGGAGGACATCGTCTTCGCCACCCTGCACCCCGAGGAACACGCCCGCACCCGCGCCCTGATGACCGGTCACGAGGCCGAGCCGGACACCCTGCTGGAGCCCTTCGCCCGGCAGCTGGCCCGCCAACTGGCCGAGGCCGGGGTGACCGCCGAGGTGACCGTCCGCCCCCGGCACTGCGTCTCGCTGCACCGGGTGCTGCTCCGCCGGGCCGCCGTGCCCGGGCCGGACGGCCGGCCGCAGGGGCCGCGGCCGGCCGACTTCGGGCGGCTGCTGGTGGTGGTCGAGGAGAACGCCGACTGCTACGCCGTGCTCGGCGAGCTGCACACCTGCTGGACGCCGCTGCCCGGGGAGTTCAAGGACTTCGTGGCCGCGCCCAAGTTCAACCTCTACCAGTCGCTGCACACCGCCGTGGCGCTCAGCGGCGGCGCGGTGGTCGAGGTGCTGGTCCGCACCCGGCGGATGCACGAGGTGGCCGAGACCGGGGTGGTCGCGCTCGGGGACCCGTCCCCGGCCGGCGCCGTGCAGGACGCCGACGAGCTGGACCGCACCGACCCGGCCCGCCCGGGCTGGCTCAGCCGGCTGCTGGAGTGGCAGCAGGAGACGCCCGATCCGGACGCCTTCTGGTCCGCGCTCACCGCCGACCTGGCCGGCGACCGCGAGATCACCGTGGTGACGGAGAGCGGCGAAACGCTTCAGCTGAGGGCCGGCGCCACCTGCGTGGACGCGGCCTACCTGCTCGGCGAGGAGACCGGCCACCGATGTATCGGGGTGCGGGTCAACGGGCGGCTCACCGCCCTGTCCACCGTGCTGGAGGACGGCGACCAGATCGCGGTGCTCACCGAATCCCTCCCGGCCGGCGGCGGCCAGCCCTCCGGCCCCGCCCCCGAGTGGCTCGCGCACGCCCGCACCCCGGGCGCCCGGCTGGCCATCGAGCGCTGGCTGGCCGACCACCCGGCCCGGCAGCCGGTGGTCCGCACCGGCCCGACCGGAGGCCAGCCCGCCCCGCCCGGGCGCCCGACCGCCGAGCGGCGGGCCGCCCCGGTCACGGTGGCCGGACGGCCAGGGGCGCCGGTCCGGCTGGCGCGCTGCTGCACCCCGGTGCCGCCGGACGAGGTGGCCGGCTACCCGATCCGCGGCGGCGCGGTCGCGGTGCACCGCACCGGCTGCCCGGCGGGGGAACGGATGCGCGCGGACGGGCGGGCCGAGCTGGAGGTCCGCTGGCGGCCGGAGGACGCCCCGGCGACCGGGCACCGGGTCACCCTGCGGGCCGAGGCGCTGAACCGGCCCCGGCTGCTCGCCGACCTCACCGCCGCGATCTCCGGAGCCGGCGCCGGCGTCGGCATCGTCTCGGCCGAGGTCGAGCCGCCGCAGGAGTCCCGGGTCCGGCACACCTACACCGTCGAACTGCCCGAGCCGGCCGCCCTGCCGCGGCTGATGCGGGCGATGCTCAAGGTCTCCGGGGTGTACGACGTGAGCCGCCCGCAGGCCCCGGACGGCGGCCGGGAACCGGGGGAGCGGCCGCTCGGCCCGGCGGCCCGCGGGAAATGGGGATGACCGGCCCGCGCCGGGCGTGCGACCATCATGGGGAATTCACGGCCGGTCCACGGCGTTGTCCGGGCACAGGAGCCCGGGTCTCACCCGAGGACCCGAGGGGCAGCTCACCCCCGCCCGGACGGTAACCGGGGCGGCAGCTGGGCAGACTCCGTACGGGACCGCGGCAGCGGTCCCCGAAGGCCACCCGTACCAGCGAGCCAAAGGACAGAATGACCTCCACGTTCGACACCCGCGACCACGCCGACGCTCCGCGCCGCCTCGACGGTCTGCGGGCGGAAGCCCTCATGGACGAGGACCTCGCGGCCATCGACGAGGACCTCGGCCACCACTACGACGGCGACCAGTACGACCGCAGCGAGCGAGCCGCCCTGCGCCGTGTCGCCGGCCTCTCCACCGAACTCGAAGACGTCACCGAGGTCGAGTACCGCCAGCTCCGCCTGGAGCGCGTGGTGCTCGTCGGCGTCTGGACGGACGGCACGCTGGAGGAGGCGGAGAACTCGATGGCCGAGCTCGCCGCGCTCGCCGAGACGGCCGGCTCCCAGGTGCTGGACGGCGTCATCCAGCGCCGCGACAAGCCCGACGCGGCCACCTACATCGGCTCCGGCAAGGCGAAGGAACTGCGCGACATCGTCGCCGCCAGCGGCGCCGACACCGTCGTCTGCGACGGTGAGCTCACCCCCGGCCAGCTGATCCACCTGGAGGACGTGGTCAAGGTCAAGGTCGTCGACCGGACGGCCCTGATCCTGGACATCTTCGCCCAGCACGCCAAGTCCCGGGAGGGCAAGGCGCAGGTCTCGCTCGCGCAGATGCAGTACATGCTGCCGCGCCTGCGCGGCTGGGGCCAGTCGCTGTCCCGGCAGATGGGTGGCGGTGGCTCCGGCACCTCGGGCGGCGGCATGGCCACCCGTGGTCCCGGTGAGACCAAGATCGAGACCGACCGGCGCCGGATCCGCGAGAAGATGGCGAAGCTCCGCAAGGAGATCGCCGACATGAAGAAGGGCCGCGACACCAAGCGCCAGGAGCGCAAGCGCCACCAGGTGCCGTCCGTGGCCATCGCCGGGTACACCAACGCCGGCAAGTCCTCGCTGCTCAACCGGCTCACCGGTGCGGGCGTCCTGGTGGAGAACTCGCTGTTCGCCACCCTGGACCCGACCGTGCGCCGGGCCGAGACTCCCAGCGGGCGGCTCTACACCCTGGCGGACACCGTCGGCTTCGTCCGGCACCTGCCGCACCACCTGGTCGAGGCCTTCCGCTCGACCATGGAGGAGGTCGCCGACGCCGACCTCATCCTGCACGTGGTGGACGGCTCGCACCCCGAGCCGGAGACGCAGCTGGCCGCCGTCCGCGAGGTCATCGTCTCGGTCGACGCGCAGAACGTGCCGGAGATCGTGGTGATCAACAAGGCGGACGCCGCCGACCCGCACGTGCTCCAGCGCCTGCTGCGCCGCGAGCCGCACGCCATCGTGGTGTCGGCCCGCAGCGGCGCGGGGATCGAGGAGCTGCTGCAGCTCATCGACGACGAGCTGCCGCGTCCGGCGGTCGAGGTGCGGGCCCTGGTGCCCTACACCCAGGGCGCACTGGTTTCCCGGGTGCACGCCGAGGGGGAGCTGATCTCCGCCGAGCACACCGGCGAGGGCACCCTGCTGCACGCCAAGGTGCAGGCCGAGTTGGCCGCCGAGCTGGAGTACTTCGCGGTGGCCCTGCAGGGCTGAGGCCGGAGCCGACGGAGGGCCCCGGGACGGTTCGCCGTCCCGGGGCCCTTCCCGTTGCCCCCGCAGGGGCTACCGGACGTTCTTGGCGAAGTAGTCGAAGGCCTGCTTCGCCTGGTCGTGCAGGGAGGGTCCGGCCTGGTAGCCGGCCGGGTTGCGGTTGCCGACCGCGCCGACGCTGATCAGGTTGGGCTTGCCGTCCCTGATGACGAACCAGCCGCCGCCGGAGGCGCCGGCCGTCATGGAGCAGCCGATCACGTACATCGGCGGGCGGGTCCGGTCGAAGGAGAGCCTCCCGGGCGCGGCCGGGGAGTCGCAGTGTTCGAGCTCCAGGCCGTCGAACGGCCGCTCGGCCGGGTAGCCGTAGGCGGCGGCCGCGGTGATCTGCTCGCGCGGGGCGTTGAACCAGATCGGCACCGAGCCGCCGACCGTCTCCTCCAGGGACCTGCCGGAGCCGTCCTCGCCGCGCACCCGCAGCACGCCGTAGTCGTACTGGTTGCGGGCACCGACGCCGCTCTCCTGGCGCCAGGTCGGCGAGACCAGCGCGCGCACCGCCGTCCACCGGCCGTACGGGGCGGCCTGCTGGTCCGGGTTCGGCTTGCCATGGACCACCCGGCCGTCCCGGTTGAAGGCGGGGACGAAGACCAGGTTCTTCAACCAGCCGCCGCCCTTGCCGTCGTGCAGGCAGTGCGCGGCGGTGTAGACGAGGTTGCTGCGGCCGGGGTTGACCGGGTCGGAGACCACGGTGGCGGAGCAGGCCGCGTCGCCCTGCGGCGTGGTCATGAAGAGCCGGCCGACCACCGCGCCGGCCTGGGCGTACGGGTGCGGCAGCGGCTGGGCCGGGACGGCGGCCGGCGGGGCGTCCTGTTCGACACCGGCCGCCGCGGGGGCGGTCAGGGAGTACTCCGGGGTGGGCCGGGGCTTGGCGGTGTCCATCCGGGCGGCCGTCCAGAAGCCGGGCGCCGCGTCGCCGGCGAAGGCGCTGTCGGCGACGTAGCGGTCCCAGTCCTCCACCTTCCAGCCGGTCAGGTCGCCCAGGCTGGTGGGCGCGGAGCGGGGCAGGGCGAGGGGCGCGGTGGCGGGCCGGGCCGGGCCGTCCGGGCCGCATCCGGCGGCGCCCAGCGCGAGCGCGGCGAGCAGCGCGGCGCCGGCCGTCGCGGCCCGGCGCCGCCGGCTGGTGGTTGTCGGCATGCTGGCTCGTCCCCCGTGCTGTGCTGGTGGTCCCGTACCGCCCCCCGCCGGCGGCTGCTTCCCTCGTACGGCTGCTACTTCTTGGAGATCCAGTCCAGTGCCTGCCGGGCGACCGCCTCCAGGTAGGGGCCGCTCAGCGAGGTGTGTTCCTGGGTGCCGATCGAGGTGTTGCTGACCAGGGCGGTCCTGCCGTCGGGCATGGTGGCGAACCAGCCGCCGCCACTGGCGCCCTGGGTCATGGTGCAGCCGATGGTCAGCATCGTC
Source organism: Kitasatospora sp. NPDC054768 (assembly GCF_053612025.1). NCBI lineage: Bacteria > Bacillati > Actinomycetota > Actinomycetes > Kitasatosporales > Streptomycetaceae > Kitasatospora > Kitasatospora sp. NPDC054768. Next base: position 53,133 of record NZ_JBSHBN010000014.1, on the reverse strand, counting down.
GGGCGCTTGGCGTCGAAGGAGAGCCGGGTCGGCTTGCCGCCGTCGCACTTGTACAGCTCCTGGCCGTCGAACGGCTTGACGAGCGGGTAGCCGACGGCCGAGACCTTGAGCTGGTCGCGCGGCGCGTCGAACCAGACCGGAACGGCCGAACCGACCGTCTCCTCCAGGGACTTGCCGGTGTCGTTCTGGTTGCGCACGCGCATCACCGCGAAGTCGTACTGGTTGGCGGCGTCGCCGCTGCCGCCGCCCTCGACCATCCACTGCGGCGAGGCGGTGACCTGGTCGGCCCACCAGGTGCCCAGCGGGGCCAGCTCGGACAGCGGGGCCCGCTTGCCGCCGCTGGAGGCGCCCGAGTTGTTGTAGGCGGGCACGAAGACCAGGTCCTTGAAGAAGTTCCCGCCCTTGCCCTCGTGCACGCAGTGGCCGGCCGTCCAGACCAGGTTGCTCTTTCCCGGGTGCTGCGGGTCGGTGATCACCGTCGCCGAGCAGTTGCCGCGGCCGCCCTGGGCGGAGAAGAACACCTTTCCGGAGGGCTGCTTCGTGTACGGGCGGGGCATCGCCAGGGCCTTGACCACCGGGGGCTCGGGGTCGGTCACGCCGTCGTCGGTGGACGGCGCGGGGGTGGCGGGGGCGGGCTTGGCGGCGGGCGGGGCCGGCTCGGCGGGCTTGGAGTCGCCCATCTTGTCCGGGTCCCAGAAGTCTTTCACCACCGGGTTGTTGAAGACGTGCTTGGACGCCCACTTGTCCCAGTCCTCGAACTTCCACTTCTTCAGGTCGTCCCAGCTCCTGGGCAGTCCCTCCAGCAGGCTGGTCGGCAGCCCGGACGGGAGGGTGATTCCGCCGATCGCCCCGCCCGCGCCCGCGCCCGCGGCCTGGGCCGCCGCGGAGGAGGGCGGCGGCGCGGGGCTGGTCCCGCCGCCCGCCGGGCCGTCGGGCCCGCAGGCGCTCACGGCGAGCAGGGTGCCCGCGGCCAGGGCGGCGGCCAGGGCTGACCGGTGGATCGTTGGCATCTGTGCGCTTCCCCCTGTGCTCGGGCGGTGGGTGCTGGGCGGTGCCGGGTCGCCGAGTGGTCCCGGCTCGCCGGACGGTGCCGCGGCGGGCGGCCGCACACCGGGGCGGTGGGTGCCCGGCCGGTTCGCGGTGCGGCGGTCCGCCGTTCTGGAGTCTTCCATCGCGCAGAAGGACGGCGGTGCCCGCCCCCCGGGTTGCGGTGCCGGCCGGAGGTCACCGATCCGTGATCCGGGCCCGGCCGGTGCACCGGCCCAGCAGGGCATCCGGCCCCGGATGTGCACAATCGCCGATTCTCACCCGGACGAGTGAGCGCTCCTTGTGATCACCCGTCATGGATAGGTAACCCTTACCTGACGCGACGGTGCGAGTGCCCGCCGATCCCCTCCACCACAGTGCGCGTCCGCACCCCCACGCGCCCCAAGGAGCAGCCTTGAGCACCGCCCTCACCGGAGCCCCGCCCGTACCGCCGCCCACCGTGGCACGGGCCTTCGGACACGACCTGCTGCTGCACCCCGACCCGGCCGTCGCCGCCGAACAGGCCGGACTGGAGGCCCTGCTGCGCTGCTGGACGCGGGAGACCGGAGCCCGGCCCGGCCCGGACGGCCGACTGCGGATCGCCGTCCTCGGCGGGGCCGCCCGGCTCACCGCCCCGGTCCGCTACTGGTCGCCCGGCGGCTGGCACCGCTTCGGCCCCGCCACCCTCGCGGCCGGCGAGGGCGGCGCCGAGGCCCCGGTGGACGCCGTCACCGCCGCCGCGCTGCTCGCCGCCGCGGCCGCCGAACGGCCCGACCCCGGGCAGGTCGCCGACCTCGCCGGCCGGGTCGCCGACTCGGTCGTGCGCACCGCCGAGATCCTCGCCCACCGCCGCACCGCCGCCGTGCCCGGCGGGCCGGAGCGCTCGCACTTCCTCGCCGCCGAACAGTCCCTGCTGCTCGGCCACCCGCTGCACCCCACGCCCAAGAGCCGCGACGGCCTCGGCCCCGCCCAGAGCGCCGCCTACTCGCCCGAACTGCACGGCTCCTTCCAACTGCACTGGTACGCGGTGGACCGCGAACTGCTCGCGGCCGGCTCCGCCGTCGCCGAGAGCGCCGAGCAGCTCACCGCCGGCCTGCTCGACGGCGGCCCGGCGCTGCCGCCCGGCACCGCCGCCGTACCGCTGCACCCCTGGCAGGCCCGCGAACTCGCCCACCGCCCGGCCGTCGCCGCACTGCTCGCCGACGGGCTGCTGCACGACCTCGGCCCGGCCGGCGAGCCCTGGTACCCCACCTCCTCGGTGCGCACCGTCTACCGGCCCGGCACCCCGTGGATGCTCAAGCTCTCGCTCGGCCTGCGGATCACCAACTCCCGCCGGGAGAACCTGCGCAAGGAACTGCACCGCGGCCTGGAGATGCACCGGCTGCTGGAGAGCGGGCTGGCCGCCGAGTGGCGGGCCGCCCACCCCGGCTTCGACATCGTCCGCGACCCGGCCTGGATCGGCGTCGACCACCCCGACCTCGGCGACCCCAACGGCCTGGACACCGTGCTGCGCGCCCAGCCCTTCGCACCCACCGACCGCGTGCTGTGCGTCGCCGGGCTGGTCGCCGAACAACCGCTCGGCGGCGGCGACACCGTGCCCTCCCGGCTCGGCGACCTCCTGCGGGCGCTGGCCCTGCGCTGCGCCCGCCCGCTGCGGACGGTGGCCGCCGAATGGTTCCTGCGCTACCTGGACGCGGTCGTGCTGCCCATCCTCTGGCTGGACGGCCGGGGCGGCATCGCCCTGGAGGCGCACCAGCAGAACAGCCTCGTGCTGCTGGACGCCGAGGGCTGGCCGTGCGGCGGCCGCTACCGCGACAACCAGGGCTACTACTACCGGGAGAGCGCCGCCGGCGCGCTCGCCGCCCGGCTGCCCGGGCTCGGCACGGACAGCGACACCTTCCTGCCGGACGAGGTGATCGACCACCACTTCGCCTACTACCTCGGCATCAACCACGTGCTCGGCCTGATCGGCGCCTTCGGCTCCCAGCGGCTCGCCGACGAAACGGTGCTGCTGGCGGCGCTGCGCCGGTTCCTGGCCGGTCCGCGGGCCGCCGCCACCGGCTCGGCGCTGCCCGCCCTGCTGCTGGACGCGCCCACGCTGCCCTGCAAGGCCAACCTGCTCACCCGGATCAACGGCATGGACGAGCTGGTCGGCCCGGTCGCCAGCCAGTCCGTGTACGTGGACATCCCCAACCCGGTGGCGGGCGCCTGATGCCGTACGAGCTGCCCGGGCGGGCACCGGTGCCCGCCCCGGTGGGCGAGTTCCGGCTCGGTCCGGTGCCCGCCCCGGTGGGCGAGTTCCGGCTCGGCCCGGTGCCCACCCCGGTGGGCGAGTTCCGGCTCGGCCCGGTGCTGCTGCCCGCCGACCTGGCGCTGCTCACCGGCTGGATGAACGACCCGGAGGTCGACGCCTTCTGGGAGCTCGCCGGGCCGCCGGAGGTCACCGAACGGCACGTCCGGGCCCAGCAGGACGGCGACGGCCGGAGCCTGCCCTGCCTCGGCCTGCTCGACGGCGAGCCGATGAGCTACTGGGAGGTCTACCGCGCCGACCTCGACCCGCTCGCCGCGCACTACCCCGCCCGGCCGTACGACACCGGCGTGCACCTGCTGCTCGGCCCCGCCGCCAGCCGCGGCCGAGGGCTGGGCGCCGTCCTCCTCGCCGCCTTCGCAGAATTGATTCTTCGTGGGAATCCGCGCTGCGAACGGGTGGTGGCCGAGCCGGACGTCCGCAACCGGCGGTCCGTCCGGGCCTTCGAACGGGCCGGATTCCGAGCCGCCGCCGAACTCGACCTGCCCGGCAAGCGCGCCGCCCTGATGGTCCGCGACCGGGCCGACGGGCCCGCCGCGCAGGCCCAACTCCCCGCCTAGGAAACCCCTGTGGACACCTCGACACCCCCCGCGTACGACCTGCTCGGCGTCGGCATCGGCCCGTTCAACCTCTCCCTCGCCGCGCTCGCCGAGCCCGTCCCCGGCCTGCGCACGCTCTTCTGTGACCAGCGCCCGGAGTTCCGCTGGCACCACGGGATGCTGGTGGACGGGGCCCGGATGCAGGTGCCGTTCCTCGCCGACCTGGTCTCCCTGGTCGACCCGACCAGCCCGTGGTCCTTCCTCAACTACCTGCGCGACCAGGACCGGCTCTTCCCGTTCTACTTCGCCGAGCGCTTCCAGCTCCCGCGCCGCGAGTACGACCACTACTGCCGCTGGGCCGCCGAACGGCTGGCCGGCTGCCGCTTCGGCACCGAGGTCACCGCCCTGCACTGGGACGCGCCCTGGTACCGCGCCGAGCTGACCGACACCGCGACCGGCCGGCGCTCCGAGGTCAGGGCCCGCAACCTCGCCCTCGGCGTCGGCACCCGGCCGGTCCTCCCCGAGGCCTTCGCCGCGCTGGCCGGACACCCGCGCGCCTTCCACTCCGCCGAGTACCTGGACCGCCGCGCCGACCTGGCCGGCGCCCGGGACATCACCGTGATCGGCAGCGGACAGTCCGGCGCCGAGGTCTTCCTCGACCTGCTCCGGCGCCACGAGGGCGACGGCGTCCGGCTGCGCTGGCTCACCCGCACCAGGGCGCTCGCCCCCATGGAGTACTCCAAGCTCGGCCTGGAGCACTTCACCCCCGACTACACCCGCTACTTCCACGGCCTGCCCGGCCCCGTCCGGGACGCGCTGGTCGCCGCCCAGTGGCAGCTCCACAAGGCCGCCAGCACCGAGACCCTCGCCGAGATCCACGACCACCTCTACGAGCGCACCATCGGCCGCCCGATCGACACCGCCCCGGTCGAGATCACCCCCGGCACCGCCGTCACCGCCGCCCGACCGGGCCCCTGCGGCGGCCTCGAACTGCACTGCCGGCACACCGACTCCGGCGCCGAGCACCTGCTGCGCACCGACGCCCTGGTGCTCGCCACCGGCTACCGGGCGGCCCGCCCGGCCGCCCTCGAACCGCTCGCCGAGCTGATCGACTGGGACGAGGCCGGGCGCTACCGGGTCGACCTGGACCACCGGGTCGCCACCCGCCCCGAACTCACCGGCGGGCTGTACGTCCAGAACGCCGAACTGCACACCCACGGCGTCGGCACCCCCGACCTCGGACTCGGCGCCCACCGGGCCGCCGTGATCCTCAACGCCGTCACCGGGCGCACCGTCCACCGGCTGCCCGACCGCACCGCCTGGACCGGCTTCGCACCGCCCGTACCCGCCCCCGACCCCGCGTCCCACCACCGGACCCCCGTCGTCCCCCGCCCCCAGGAGTTGACCCGTGCCGCAACCGTCGGCCGCTGAACCGCCGCTCCACCTGCCCCCGCACCTCACCGCCGGGCACTGGCAGCGGGCCGGCCGCGCCCTGCTGGCCAAGATGCTGGGCGAGTTCGCCTACGAGGACCTGCTCCGGCCCGTCCCCGGCGAGGTGCCCGGCGAGTACCGGCTGGAGCTGCCCGAGGCCGAGTACCGCTTCACCGCCCGGCGCGGCGCCTACGACAGCTGGCAGGTCGACCCCGAGTCCGTCCGCTGCACCCGCCCGGACGGCCTGGACCCGCTGCGCTTCCTCCCGTACGCCCGGCAGACCCTCGGCATGCGCGGCGAGACCACCGGCCACCTGATCCGCGAGCTCTGCGCCACCCTGACCGCCGACGCCCGCCAGCTCGCCACCGCGCTGACCGCCGCCGAACTCGCCGACCTCGACCACGCCGCCCTGGAGGGCCGGCAGACCGGCCACCCCTGGATCGTGCCCAACAAGGGCCGGATCGGCTTCTCCGGCACCGACGCCGCCCGCTGGGCCCCGGAGGCCCGCAGCCCCCGCCCGCTGCCCTGGATCGCCGTCCACCGCCGGCTCGCCGAGTACCGCGGGGTGCCCGGCCTGGAACGGCCCGAGCAGCTGTACGCCCGCGAGCTGGACGACGTCGACGCGCTGCGCGCCGCGCTCGGCCCGGACGCCGGGGACTACCTGCTGCTGCCCGTCCACCCCTGGCAGTGGGACGAGACGATCCTGCCGCTGTTCGCCCCCTGGATCGCCTCCGGCGAGATCGTCCCGCTGCCCTCGGACGGCGACCCACGGTTGCCCCAGCAGTCCATCCGCTCCTTCTTCAACACCGCCCACCCCGAGCGCTGCACCGTCAAGCTGCCGCTGTCCGTCCTGAACACCCTGGTCTGGCGCGGCCTGCCGGTCGAGCGCACGCTGGCCGCGCCCGCCGTCACCGCCTGGCTGCTCGGGCTGCGCGACGCCGACCCGTACCTGCGCGACGAGTGCCGGGTGATCCTGCTCGGCGAGATCGCCTCCGTCACCGTCGACCACCCGCTCTACCGCGAGCTGCCCGAGGCTCCGTACCAGTACAAGGAGCTGCTCGGCGCGATCTGGCGCCAGCCGCTCGGCCCCTTCCTGGACGGCGGCGAGCGGGCCCGCACCCTGGCCGCGCTGCTGCAGACCGGCTCCGACGGGCGGGCGCTCGCCGCCGAGCTGATCGACCGCTCCGGCCTGCGCCCCGGCGACTGGACCGCCCGGCTGTTCGCCGCGACGATGCCGCCGCTGCTGCACTTCCTCTACCGCTACGGGCTGGTCTTCTCCCCGCACGGCGAGAACGCGATCGTGGTCTTCGACCCGTCCGACGTGCCGGTCCGGCTCGCGGTCAAGGACTTCGTGGACGACGTCAACCTCAGCGCGCAGAGCCTGCCCGAACTGCACGCGCTGCCCGCCGAGGTCGCCGAGGTGCTGCTGCGGGAGAGCCCGCAGGGACTCTGCCAGTTCATCCACTCCGGGCTCTTCATCGGCGTCTTCCGCTACCTCGCCCCGCTGCTGGAGGCGCAGACCGGACTGCCCGAGACCGAGTTCTGGGCGCTGCTGCGCGCCGAGGTGCTGCGCTACCAGGACCGCTTCCCCGAGCTGGGCGAGCGCTTCGAGCTGTTCGACCTGTTCCGCCCCCGGATCGACCGGCTCTGCCTCAACCGCAACCGGCTGCTGCTGGACGGCTACCAGGACCGCCCGCACCGCCCGCACGCCGCCCGGCACGGGACCGTGCCGAACGCGCTGGTCGCGGTGGACGTGCGACTGCCCGGGCAACGGGACCGGATTGTCACCCCCGCCCCGTAGGGTGGGAGGGTCATGACGAACGACTCCGAATCCCAGCCCGCGACGGCCCTCGGCGACGAGGCCGAGGAAGCCGTCGCCGTCCCGCGCTCGCGGATCCCCGAACTGCTGCACGCCGCGGTGGCGGCCGTCGGCGGCGCGGAGCGCCCCGGTCAGGTCCGGATGGCCGAGGCCGTCGCCGACGCCGTCGACCACGGCGAGCACCTGCTCGTCCAGGCCGGCACCGGCACCGGGAAGTCCCTGGCCTATCTGGTGCCCGCACTCGCCCACGGCGACCGCGTGGTCGTCGCCACGGCCACCCTGGCGCTGCAACGCCAGCTGGTGGAACGGGACTTGCCGCGCACCGTCGAGGCGCTGCACCCCGTGCTGCGCCGTCGGCCGCTGTTCGCGATGCTCAAGGGCCGCTCCAACTACCTGTGCCTGCACCGGGCCAACGAGGGCACCCCGAGCGACGAGGGCGAGGGCCTCTTCGACCCGGTGGACGCGCTCGGCGGGCCCACCGGGAAGCTCGGCAAGGACGTGCTGCGGCTGCGCGACTGGGCCGACGAGACGGACACCGGGGACCGCGACGACCTCAGCCCCGGCGTCTCCGACAAGGCCTGGGCCCAGCTGTCGGTCACCTCCAAGGAGTGCCTGGGCGCCACCCGCTGCCCGTACGGGCAGGAGTGCTTCGCGGAGAAGGCGCGGGAGCGGGCCAAGCTGGCGGACGTCGTGGTCACCAACCACGCGATGCTCGCGATCGACGCGATCGAGGGCGCGCCGGTGCTGCCCGAGCACGGGCTGCTGATCGTGGACGAGGCGCACGAACTGGTCAACCGGGTCACCGGCGCGGCCACCGCCGAGCTGACCGTCGGGGCGGTCAACCGGGCGGTCAAGCGGGCCGCGCGGCTGGCCAACGAGAAGGCGGTCGACGCGCTCCAGGCCGCCGCCGAGAACTACCACGGCCTGATGGAGACCGCCCAGCCCGGCCGGGTCGAGGAACTGCCCGAGTACCTGGCGTACGCGGTCACCGCGATCCGGGACGCCTCCCGCCAGGTGATCAGCTCGCTCGGCGAGACCAGGGACAAGGGGCTCAGCGACGAGGACGCCGTCCGCAAGCAGGCGATGGCCTCGGCCGAGGCGCTGCACGAGACGGCCGAGCGGCTGCTGGAGGACTCCGAGTACGACGTGGTCTGGATCGAGCGCAGCGACCGCTACGGGCTGGGCACCGCCTCGCTGCGGGTCGCCCCGCTGAGCGTCTCCGGGCTGCTGCGCGAGGGGCTGTACAAGGAGCGCTCGGTCGTCCTCACCTCGGCCACGCTCAAGCTCGGCGGGGACTTCAACGGCGTCGCCGCCTCCGTCGGCCTGCCCTCCGAGACGCGGCTGCCGGACGTCCGCACCGCCGGGGACAACCCGGAGCCCGGCCCGGCCTTCGGCGAGGACGCGGTGCCGCACTGGCGCGGGATCGACGTCGGCTCGCCGTTCAAGTACCCGAAGCAGGGCATCCTGTACGTCGCCAAGCACCTCGCCGACCCCGGGCGCGATCCCGAACGGCCGGACATGCTGGACGAGTTGGCCGAGCTGATCGGTGCGGCCGGCGGGCGGACGCTGGGGCTGTTCTCCTCGATGCGGGGCGCCCAGACGGCCGCCGAGGCGATGCGCGAGCGGCTGGACCAGCGCGTCCTGCTGCAGGGCGAGGACACCCTGGGCGAGCTGATCCGGGAGTTCGCCTCGGACGCCACCACCTGCCTGTTCGGCACGCTCTCGCTCTGGCAGGGCGTGGACGTGCCCGGCTCGGCCTGCCAGCTGGTCGTGATGGACCGGATCCCGTTCCCCCGGCCGGACGACCCGCTGATGAGCGCCCGCCAGAAGGACGTCGAGCAGCGCGGCGGGAACGGCTTCATGGCCGTCGCGGCGACGCACGCGGCGCTGCTGATGGCGCAGGGCGCGGGCCGGCTGGTGCGCGCGGCCGACGACCGGGGCGTGGTCGCGGTGCTGGACCCGCGGGTGGAGACCAAGCGGTACGGGAGCTTCTTCCGGTCCTCGATGCCCGAGTTCTGGTACACCACGGACCGCAACCAGGTGCGCCGCTCGCTGGCGGCGATCGACGCCTCGGCGGCGCCGGTGCGGCCGGTGGTGAAGCGGGGCTGAGGGCCCCGGCCCTCGGGCCCCGGCGTTCCGGGCCCAGGGGCCGAGGGTTGCCGGGCCGCAATGCCGGAGGGGCTCCCCGCACGAGCGGTGGAGCCCCTTCCCGGTGCCGTCGGTCGCGGCACGGGAGCTCAGAGGCGGCGCAGGACCGCGACGACCTTGCCCAGGATGGTCGCGTTGTCGCCGTTGATCGGCTCGTACGCCGAGTTGTGCGGCATCAGCCAGATCCGGCCGTCCTCGCGCTTGAGCCGCTTGACGGTGGCCTCACCGTCGATCATCGCGGCCACGATGTCGCCGTTCTCGGCGACCGGCTGGCGGCGCACGGTGACCCAGTCGCCGTCGCAGATGGCGGCCTCGATCATCGAGTCGCCGCGCACGGTGAGCGCGAACAGCTCGCCCTCGCCGACCAGCTGGCGGGGCAGCGGGAAGACGTCCTCGACCGTCTGCTCGGCCAGGATCGGCCCGCCGGCGGCGATCCGGCCGACCAGCGGGACGTAGGAGGTGGACGGGCGGCCGGCCGTCTCGGCGGTGTTCGGGCGGGCCACCTCGACGCCGCGGACCTCGTAGGCGCGCGGGCGGTGCGGGTCCCGGCGCAGGAAGCCCTTGCGTTCCAGGGCCATCAGCTGGTGGGCCACCGAGGAGGTGCTGGACAGGCCCACGGCCTGGCCGATCTCGCGCATGGACGGCGGGTAGCCGCGGCGCTGGACGGAATCCCGGATGACCTCGATCACCCGGCGCTGGCGCTCGGTGAGACCGGCCTCGTCGGTGCGGATCCCGGGGGGGCGGCCGGGCATCGCGCGGGCGGGGGCGGGATGGCCGTCGTCCAGGGTGGCGGAGTGTTCGATCGGCTGGTCCGGAACGCGGGCCGTTCCGGACAGGGCCGCGCCGGGGAGACGGTGGTCTTCGCTACGGTCCATGCTGATGTCCAGACCCTGTTGATTCGTGGTGCGCTGCCCCACCTTGAACTGGGAGTGTTCCTGCACCGGGATGGTGTTGCTTTCGATCGTGTTCACGGCGGCCCCTCTCGACGGCTGTCCTCTCCCCTTTTCCAGCCCAACGCGCCTCCTATCGAAAGGTTGCGCCAAACACACGTTCGAGTGAATTATTCGGGAGTTGACTGACTCGATCAAGGCTTTGTTGTACATCGAGTAAATGTTCGAGCAGAACTCGACTCCGGCAGTCTAATCGGCGCCGTCGCGGCATCGACACGCCATGGTGCTCACCTCCCCCGGACTCCTAGATGTAGTGGCTACAGTCATCATCCGTGCCCAGTACTAGTGGTCACCCCGCATGATCGGCTTGCCCAGGCCGGGGGCACATCGCATAGACTCAAGAGGTCCGAACGTTCTGCCAGGGAGGGATCCCGAGGTGCACTGCCCCTTCTGCCGGCACTCCGACAGCCGTGTTGTCGACAGCCGGACCACCGAGGACGGCAGCTGCATCCGCCGCCGTCGGCAGTGCCCGGACTGCGGCCGCCGCTTCACCACGGTGGAGACGGCCGCGCTGATGGTCATCAAGCGCAGCGGCGTCACCGAGCCGTTCTCCCGGCAGAAGGTCATCACCGGCGTCCGCAAGGCCTGCCAGGGCCGCCCGGTCACCGAGGACGCGCTGGCCCAGCTCGGGCAGCGGGTCGAGGAGTGCGTGCGCGCCAGCGGCAGCGCCGAGCTGACCACCCACGACGTGGGGCTGGCCATACTCGGCCCGCTCAAGGAGCTCGACGTGGTCGCCTACCTGCGCTTCGCCTCCGTGTACCAGGCGTACGACGGACTTGAGGACTTCGAGGCCGCCATCGCGGAACTCCGCGTCGAACGGCCCCGCGCCCCCGAGACGGACGACACCCCCGTGTCCGTCTCCGCCGCCGCGCCCTAGCGGGCGCCGGCACCGGGCCCCGGGCGGGCCCCGTCGCACCACCATGGCCCCGCGGGGCCCACGCGTGCCCGAAAACGGGGCACAGAACACTACAAACCGTGCGTAAGCAGGCAAGGTCTCCGCCTGCCCGCACACCGGAAGAACGAACCAGCAGTGCCCGGACTTTTCAGGGCACTTCGGGCGTTTGCCCAGGAGGAGGAGCGAGAAGTGACAGACACCACGAGCGGTTCGGCGCGCGGGTCGAAGTCCGAGAAGGCCGCGGTCAAGGGCGCCAAGGCCCCGAAGGGCGGCCTCCCGATGGAGCGCATCTACACCACTCCTGGCGTGCACCCGTACGACGAGGTCCGCTGGGAGCGGCGTGACGTCGTCATGACCAACTGGCGCGACGGCTCGATCAACTTCGAGCAGCGCGGCGTCGAGTTCCCCGACTTCTGGTCGGTCAACGCCGTCAACATCGTCACGTCCAAGTACTTCCGCGGCGCCGTCGGCACCCCGCAGCGCGAGTGGAGCCTGAAGCAGATCATCGACCGCGTGGTGCTCACCTACCGCGCCGCCGGTGAGAAGCACGGCTACTTCGCCACCAAGGACGACGCCGAGATCTTCGAGCACGAGCTGACGCACGCCCTCCTCCACCAGGTGTTCAGCTTCAACTCGCCGGTCTGGTTCAACGTCGGCACCAAGCAGCCCCAGCAGGTCAGCGCCTGCTTCATCCTGTCCGTCGACGACTCCATGGAGTCGATCCTCGACTGGTACAAGGAAGAGGGCATGATCTTCAAGGGCGGCTCCGGCGCCGGCCTCAACCTCTCCCGGATCCGCTCCTCCAAGGAACTGCTCTCCTCCGGCGGCAACGCCTCCGGCCCGGTCTCCTTCATGCGCGGCGCCGACGCCTCGGCCGGCACCATCAAGTCCGGCGGCGCCACCCGCCGCGCGGCCAAGATGGTCGTCCTCGACGTGGACCACCCGGACGTCGAGGCCTTCATCGAGACCAAGGTGAAGGAGGAGGAGAAGATCCGCGCCCTGCGCGACGCGGGCTTCGACATGGACCTCGGCGGGGACGACATCACCTCCGTCCAGTACCAGAACGCCAACAACTCGGTCCGCGTCAACGACGAATTCATGACCGCCGTCGAGAACGGCACCGAATTCGGCCTGCGCGCCCGGATGACCGGCGAGGTCATCGAGACCGTCGACGCGAAGAAGCTGTTCCGCAAGATGGCCGAGGCCGCCTGGGCCTGCGCCGACCCCGGAATCCAGTACGACACCACCATCAACCACTGGCACACCTGCCCGGAGTCCGGCCGCATCAACGCGTCCAACCCCTGCTCCGAGTACATGCACCTGGACAACTCCAGCTGCAACCTCGCCTCGCTGAACCTGATGAAGTTCCTGCGCGACGACGACTCGTTCGACGCGGCGGCCTTCGCCAAGGTCGTCGAGCTGGTCATCACCGCGATGGACATCTCCATCTGCTTCGCGGACTTCCCCACCGAGAAGATCGGCGAGACCACCCGCGCCTACCGCCAGCTCGGCATCGGCTACGCCAACCTCGGCGCCCTGCTGATGGCCACCGGCCACGCCTACGACAGCGAGGGCGGCCGCGCCCTGGCCGGCGCCATCACCTCGCTGATGACCGGCACCGCCTACCGCCGCGGCGCCGAACTCGCCGGTGTGGTCGGCCCGTACGACGGCTACGCCCGCAACGCGGCCCCGCACCAGCAGGTCATGAAGCAGCACGCCGACGCCTCGCTGGACGCCGTCTCCCACGACGACCTGGACGCCCCGGTCTGGCTGGCCGCCAACAAGACCTGGCAGGACGTGCTGCGCGTCGGTGCGCAGAACGGCTTCCGCAACGCCCAGGCCTCGGTGCTCGCCCCGACCGGCACCATCGGCCTGATGATGGACTGCGACACCACCGGCGTCGAGCCCGACCTGGCCCTGGTCAAGTTCAAGAAGCTGGTCGGCGGCGGCTCGATGCAGATCGTCAACGGCACCGTCCCGCGCGCCCTCAAGCGCCTCGGCTACCAGGACGAGCAGATCGAGGCGGTCGTCGCCCACATCGCCGAGCACGGCAACGTGGTGGACGCGCCCGGCCTGAAGGCCGAGCACTACGAGGTGTTCGACTGCGCGATGGGCGAGCGCTCCATCTCGCCGATGGGCCACGTGCGGATGATGGCCGCGATCCAGCCCTGGATCTCCGGCGCCATCTCCAAGACCGTGAACATGCCGGCCGCCGCGACCGTCGAGGACGTCGAGGAGATCTACTTCGAGGCGTGGAAGATGGGCGTCAAGGCGCTCGCCATCTACCGCGAAAACTCGAAGGTCGGCCAGCCGCTCTCGGCCAAGAAGAAGGACTCCGAGGAGAAGTCGGCGCAGGCCGAGGCTCCCACCGTGGTCGAGAAGGTGGTCGAGTACCGCCCGGTCCGCAAGCGTCTGCCCAAGGGCCGCCCGGGCATCACCACCTCCTTCACGGTCGGTGGCGCCGAGGGCTACATGACCGCCAACTCCTACCCGGACGACGGTCTGGGCGAGGTCTTCCTGAAGATGTCCAAGCAGGGCTCGACCCTCGCGGGCATGATGGACGCCTTCTCCATCGCCGTCTCGGTCGGCCTCCAGTACGGCGTGCCGCTGGAGACCTACGTCTCCAAGTTCACCAACATGCGCTTCGAGCCGGCCGGCCTGACCGACGACCCGGACGTGCGGATGGCGCAGTCGATCGTCGACTACATCTTCCGCCGCCTGGCACTCGACTTCCTGCCGTTCGAGACCCGTTCGGCGCTCGGCATCCACTCCGTCGAGGAGCGCCAGCGCCACCTGGAGACGGGCTCGTACGAGCCGCTGGAGGCCGAGGAGCTCGACACCGAGTCGCTCGCCCAGTCCGCCCCGGTCGCCGCCAGGCCGGCCGTGGTCCCGGCCCCGGCCGTCGAGGCGCCCAGGACGGCCCCGAAGCAGGCCCACAACTCCACGGAGCTGATGGAGATCCAGCTCGGCCTCAACGCCGACGCCCCGCTCTGCTTCTCCTGCGGCACCAAGATGCGCCGCGCCGGCAGCTGCTACCTCTGCGAGGGCTGCGGCTCCACCAGCGGCTGCAGCTGATCACGCTCGACCCCGGTTTCACCCGATGAGGTGAAAACCTGAGGCGGGGCGAGGACTTCACGGTCCTCGCCCCGCCTTTTTCGTGTTCCCGGGAATGCCGATGTCACGTTCGGGGGTGGTGTCCGGTCCACAGGGGGTGACGGGTTCTGCCGAGAAGGAGTGGTGCGGTGATGGGAACGGTGCTGGTGACCGGGGCGACGGGGACGCTCGGGCGGGAGGTGGTGCGGCTGCTGGTGGCGCGCGGGGCGGCGGTGCGGGGGCTGAGCCGGCGGGCGCGGGCCGGGGGCGACGGGGTCGAGTGGGCGGTCGGCGACCTGGTGAGCGGCGCCGGGATCGCCGAGGCGATGGCCGGGGTCGAGGTGGTGGTGGACTGCGCGACCACGCAGAAGAAGGAGGACCTGGCCGGGGTCCGGACGCTGGTGGCGCGGGCCCGGGAGGCCGGGGTGCGGCACCTGGTGTACGTGTCGATCGTCGGGATCGACCGGGTGCCGATCTCGTACTACAACACGAAGCTCGCCTGTGAGCGGGTGGTGCGGGAGTCGGGGCTGGGCTGGACGGTGCTGCGGGCGACGCAGTTCCACGACCTGGTACTCAGGTTCTTCGACGCCTCCGTGAAGCTGCCGGTCTTCCCGGTGCTGAGCGGGACGGCGTGCCAGCCGGTGGACGTGCGGGAGGTGGCGGCGGCGGTCGCGGACCTGGTGGGGGAGGAGCCGGCCGGCTTCGCGCCGGAGGTGGGCGGCCCGCAGGTGCGTTCGTACCGGGAGCTGGCCGAGGCCTACCTGCGGGCGGCGGGCAGGCGCCGACTGCTGCTGACGCTGCGCGTGCCGGGTGCGGCCGGCCGCGGGTTTCGGGCGGGCGGCAACCTGACGCCGGACCGGGCGGTGGGCCGGGGGACCTTCGAGGAGGCGCTGGAACGGCGGTTCGGCCGCCGCTGAGTTCGGCGGCGGCCGACAGGGGCTGTCCTTCGGGGTGTGAACCGTGGCACGCGGGTGGGCGGCGGGGGTGTCGCAGTGTGGTGTGGACGGTGTGAAAGCAGGAGATTGGCCGTCAACTGGCCACTTGAGGCCTATGTCTGAATCGATATGATCGGCCGAAAGCGTGAACCGATCAGACGCCCGGAGACGTTTCATAACGTCGCCGGGCGGTCCGGTATGCGCCCGACCCAGCTGTCGGCGGCCGCGACCGTCGCCGACCCGCCGCCCGCGCCGCCGCCCGCCGACGTTGCCGAGGACCGCACCGATGAGAGAAGCCACCAGCCCCGACGGCCGATCGCGCCGACGGCCCGCGCCGCGCACCGTCGCCCTGACCGCGGCCGCCGTGCTGCTGGCGCTGGTCGCCGCGCCGGTCGGCGTCGTCCGGGCGTTCGGCGCGCACCAGCCGCTCACCGCCCTCGCGGTGGTTGCCGTCACGGTGCTCTGGCTGATCGCCGTCGGCCTCGCCTCGACCGGTGCGGAGCGCGCCCGCGGGCTGACCGAGGAGCTGGCCGCTCAGCACGAGGAGACCCGGGCCGCGCTGGTCGCCGCGGGCACGGCCCGGCAGGCCGAGACGGCCGCCGCCGACCGCGCCGCCGCCGCGCTCGCCGAGCGGGACGCCGCCCGCGGCGACCAGTCCCGCGCCGAGGCGGACGCCACCACCGCGCACACCGAACTGGCCCGGCTGCGGGCCGAACTCGACGCCGAGCGGGCCGGGGCGCAGACGGAGCGGACCCGGGCCGAGTCGGAACGCGCCGAGCTGGCCCGGATCGTCGAGGGCGTGCTGCCCGAGGTGGTGGCGAAGCTGCGGGCCGGCGCCGCCGTGGACAGCGCGCTGGCCGTCCACCGCAAGCACCCCCAGTACGCGCTGCTGCGCGCCGTCGGCGAGGAGATCGGCCGCGGCGAGCGGCTGCGGGCAGCCGCCCTGGCCGTCTGCGCGACCGCCGCCGGGCGGGTCCAGGCGCTGGCCACGAGCATGCACGCCGAGCTGCGCGAGATGCAGCACCGGCACGACGAGGAGGTCCTCGGCGACCTGCTGAGCCTGGACCACTCGACCGCCCAGGCGGGCCGGATGGCCGACAGCATCGCGGTGCTCACCGGCGCCCGCTCGGGCCGCCGCTGGGCCAAGCCGATCGCGGTGGAGTCGGTGCTGCGCGGCGCGCTCGGCCGGATCGGCGCCTACCAGCGGGTGCGGCTGCACAACACCAGCACCGCCGCGGTCGCCGGGTACGCGGCCGAGGGCGTGATGCACGCGCTGGCCGAACTGCTGGACAACGCCACCAACTTCTCCGCCCCGCCGGCCGAGGTGCACGTCTACGTCGAGGAGGTGCCGGCCGGGCTGGTGGTCACCGTCGAGGACAGCGGGCTGGGGCTGAGCGACAGCTGGCTGCGCCGGGCCGAGCGGGCTGTCTGCGCCGAGCCGCTGGACCTCACCACGCTCTCCGCCGGTACCCGGCTGGGGCTCGCGGTGGTCGGCGTGCTGGCGCGCAAGCACGGGCTGCAGATCTCCTTCCGGCCGTCGGCGCGCGGCGGCACCGGCGTGGTGATGCTGATCCCGCCGCGGCTCGTCACGCACCCGGTGCCGACCGCCGCCCCGGCGCCCGTCCAGGCGTTCGTCCCGGCGCAGACGCCGCCCGTGGAGACCGCGCGCCCCGCGCTCACCTCGGCGCGTCCCGCGCCCGCCTCCCCGCCTTCGGCGTCCGCCTCCCTGCCTCCGGCGCCCTCCGCGCAGCGGACCCCGGCCGGGACGCCGACCGCCACCGGGACGCAGACGTCCACCGCGCCCGCCCTGCCGGCCGCGCCCGCCCGGATGACCGACAGCGGCCTGCCGCAGCGCCGGCGCGGGCAGACGCTGGCGACCAGCGCCCCCGCGACGGCCCGGACCGCGAAGGCCGTGAGCACCGACGCGGTCGGCGCGGCCGCCCGGTTCGGCGCGTTCCGCCGGGCCGCCGCCCGTCCCGCGGGGGCCGAGCAGCCCTCCGCCGGGGCGCCGACCACGGATCCCGACACCCTGCCCGACGCTTCCCCCGTCACCGAGAAGGACACCTGATGAGCAGTGCCACCGACCGCGACCTCGACTGGCTGTTGGAGAACCTGCTGGCGGCGACCCCCGGCACCCGGCACGCCCTGGTCCTCTCCGCCGACGGCCTCAAGCTCTGCCACACCGCTGGGCTGAGCACCGACCAGGCCGACCAGCTGGCCGCCATCGCCTCCGGCCTGCAGAGCCTGGCGCACGGCGCCTCCATCGAGTTCGGCGACGGCAGCGGCGGCGTGCGGCAGTCGATGACCGAGTTCCACGGCGGCATCCTGTGCATCGTGGCGGCCGGTGAGGGCGCGCACCTCGCGGTGGTCACGGACGACGACGCGGACGTCGGCGTGGTCGGCCACAACATGCACGGCCTGATCGAGCAGATCGGGGTCCACCTCAGCGCGCCCGCCCGGGAGGCGGAGGGCGAGGCCGCCGCGCAAGAGAGCGCCGGCATATGACTGCCGGGCCGGTGCTGCCGGGCCGTGACGACGACCCGGACCGCCTCTACACCATCACCCGGGGCCGCAGCCGGGCGCCGGAGAACGCCTTCGACCTGGTCACCCTGATCGTCGCCGAGCGGCAGCCGGCGCCCGGGATGCAGTCGGAGCACGCCCGGATCCTGCGGATGTGCGAGGCCCCGACCGCCGTCGTGGAGGTGGCGGCGGAGCTGGCGCTGCCCGTCTCGGTGGTGAAGATCCTGCTCGGCGACCTGCTGGAGTCCGGGGCGGTCACCGCCCGCCACCCCCGGTTCGCGCCGAACAAGGCCCGGCTGCCCGACCTCGACACGCTGAAGCAGGTGCTGCATGGCCTCCAACGGCTCTGATGCGTGGGACGCCGCTGCCGCTGCCGCTGCCGGCGTCCGGCCCGCCGGCGCGCGCACCCCGCTGCGGGCGACGGCCGACAACGCGCTGAAGATCGTCGTGGTCGGCGGCTTCGGGGTGGGCAAGACCACCCTGGTCGGCTCGGTCAGCGAGATCCGCCCGCTGAACACCGAAGAGGTGATGACCAGGGCGGGCGAGGGCATCGACCCGGCCGGCGCCTGGGGCAAGCGCTCCACCACGGTCGCCTTCGACTTCGGCCGGATCACCCTCTCCGAGCGCCAGGTGCTGTACCTGTTCGGCGCGCCCGGCCAGGAGCGCTTCTGGTTCCTCTGGGACCGGCTGTTCAGCGGCGCCCTGGGCGCGGTCGTCCTGGTGGACACCCGGCGGCTGGAGGACTCCTGGTACGCGATCGACCGGCTGGAGCACCACGGCACGCCGTTCATCGTGGCCCGCAACAACTTCGGCGAGCCCGGCCACACCCTGGAGCAGGTCCGCGAGGCGCTGGACCTGCCGGCCGGGGTACCGCTGGTGGACTGCGACGCGCGCGACCGCGAGTCCGGCAAGCAGGTGCTGATCGCCCTGGTCCACCACCTGGCCGTCCTGGCCGGGGCCGACGAGGGGGCCCTGACCGGCGGGGCCGCTCCGGCCGTTGCCGCCGGTGCCGTTGCCGCCGGGGCCGTTGCCGCCGGGGCCGAGGAGCCCGCCCAGGCAGGGTCCCGCACCGTGATCTACGAGGAGAGCACCCCGTGACCGAGCCCGCCGCCACCCCGCCCCCGGGCTGCCCGGCGCACGCCGGCGCCACGCCGCTGTACGGGCCGCGCTTCCAGACCGACCCGTCCCAGCTCTACCGCGAGCTGCGCGCCACGCACGGCCCGGTCGCCCCGGTCGAGCTGGCCGGCGGCGTGCCCGCCTGGCTGGTCATCGGCTACCGCGAGCTCCAGCAGGTGACCGGCCGGCCGCAGCTGTTCGGCCGCGACTCCAGCCGCTGGCACGCCTGGGAGACGCTGCCCGCCGACTGGCCGCTGAAGCCGATGATGGCGCCCGTGCCGTCGATCCTCTACGCCGAGGGCGAGGAGCACGTCCGGCGTTCGCGCGCGGTCACCGACGCGCTGGCCGGGATCGACCCGTACGAGCTGCGCAAGCACGCCGAGGAGATCGCCGACCGGCTGATCGACGAGTTCGCCGGGCGCGGCGAGGCCGATCTGGTCGCCGAGTACGCGCACCGGATGCCGCTGCTGGTGCTGTGCCGGGTGCTCGGCCTGGACGAGGAGCAGGCGCCGCAGCTGATCGCGGCTCTGCTGGCGATGCTGGACGGCGGCCCGGACGCGCCGGCCGGCGCCCAGCGGCTGTTGGAGCTGATGTTCGCGCTGGTCGAGGAGAAGGCGGAGTACCCGGGCGCCGACGTCGCCTCGCGGATGCTGGCGCACCCGGCCGGGCTGACCCACGACGAGGTGATGCGCGACCTGCGGGTGCTGCTGATCGCCGGCCACCAGCCGAGCTCGTACTGGATCTCCAATGCGCTGCGGCTGATGCTCACCGACGAGCGGTTCGCCGCCTCGCTGGCCGGCGGCCGGCGCAGCATCAGCCAGGCGTTGAACGAGGCGCTGTGGGAGGACACCCCGACCCAGATCTTCGCCGGCCGCTGGGCGGTCCGTGACACCCAGCTGGGCGGCCAGCGGATCGCCGAGGGGGACATGGTCCTGCTGGGCTTCGCCGGGGCCAACGCCGATCCGGCGGTCCGGCAGGCGGACGGCCGCCCGGCGGAGGGGAACCGGGCGCACATGAGCTACTCGTACGGCGAGCACGGCTGCCCGTTCCCGGCGCAGGAGGCGGCCGAGGTGATCGCCGCCACCGCGATCGAGGTGCTGCTCGACCGGCTGCCGGACCTTCGGCTGGCGGTGGCCGAGCACGCGTTGGTGTGGCGGCCGTCGGCCTGGGTGCGGGGGCTGGTGGCGCTGCCGGTCTCGTTCACCCCGGGCCACCCGGCCTGATCATTCAACACCCGCCGTTCGAAAGAGAGTTGTCGATGACCGCTGCCCCGGCCCGAATCGTCCTCGACCCGCTGGCCCGTGACAACGCGGCCGAGGGCGCGCTGCTGCGGGCCGCCGGCCCGGCGGTGCCGGTCGAGCTGCCCGGTGGGGTCGCCGCCTGGGCGGTGACGCAGCACGCCGCCGCGCGCGACCTGCTGACCGACGCCCGGCTGGTGAAGGACGCCGCGCACTGGGCGGCGTACCAGCGCGGCGAGGTGCCGAAGACCTGGCCGCTGATCGGTCTGGCGGTGCCCGGCCCGAGCATGGTGACCACGGACGGCGCCGAGCACCGCCGGCTGCGGGCGCTGGTCGCGCAGGCCTTCACCCCGCGCCGGGTGGAGCTGATGCGTCCGCGCGTCGAGGAGATCACCCACGCGCTGCTGGACGCCCTGGCGGCGGGCGAGCCGGTGGTGGACCTGAAGACGGCCTTCGCCTTCCCGCTGCCGATGACGGTGATCTGCTCGCTGCTGGGCGTTCCCGAGTCGGACCACGGCCTGTTGCGCGACCTGTACGAGCGGTTCTTCGGCATCAAGCCGAACCCGGAGGGCATCCAGGCGACCGTCGCCGCGCTGAACGCCTTCGTCAACGGCCTGGTGGCGCAGCGCCGTTCGGCTCCCGGCGAGGACCTGGCGAGTGTGCTGCTGGCGGCCGACACCGAGGGCGGGGCGCTGACCGACGCGGAGGCTGCGGCCACCCTGCGGGTGATCATCGCGGCCGGTCACGAGACCACGGTGAACCTGATCGGCAACGCGGTGCGGGCGCTGCTGACCCACCCGGACCAGTTGGAGCTGGTGCGCTCGGGCCGGGTGTCCTGGGACGCGGTGGTGGAGGAGTCGCTCCGCTGGACGCCGCCGACCAGCAACTTCCTGTTCCGGTTCGCCGCGCAGGACATCCCGGTGGGCGAGGTGGTGATCCCGGCGGGTGAGCCGGTGCTGGTCTCGTACAACGCGATCGGCCGCGACCCGCTCCAGCACGGGGTGACGGCCGAGGTCTTCGACCTCACCCGGGACCCGGCCCGCCACCTGTCCTTCGGGCACGGCCCGCACGTCTGCCCGGGCTCCCCGCTGGCCCGGCTGGAGGCGGGGATCGCGCTGCCCGCGCTGTTCGAGCGCTTCCCGGGGCTGTCGCTCGCGGTGCCGGACGCCGAGCTGCGGCCGAGCCCCTCTCTGGTGGTGAACAGCCTGCGGGAGCTGCCGATCCGGTTGTTCTGACCTGATGTGTCGTCATGTCCTGGGCCCCGTCCGGATTTCCGGTCGGGGCCTTCGACTTCTGGTGGTGGCGGTCCGGGGACCGCCTGTCGCGGGTCACGGTCGGGACACCGGCTTGTGAAGGTCGAACGTGGACCTTGGCGAGGGGCGGCGGCTGCGTTAACGTCTTCGATCAGTCCGGACGCGGCTCGCCCGTGATCCCGTCCGTGATCCCGTCCGTGATCCCTTGCAGGCCCATCTCCGGTACAGCGCGATGTCGTTCAGCCCACCGTCGGCAGCACGCCCTGGCGAGGAGAACCGCATTGACCCTCAACCCGACCGCGCAGCACCCGGGTTACCGCCGTCGTCCGGTCGCCGCGGCCGCCCTGGTGGCGGCGCTGGCGCTGACCGCGGCCTGTTCCAACAGCTCCGGCGGTTCGGGCGGTGGCGGGGGCGGATCGGCCGCGTCGCTGTCCGGCGACTGCGCCGCGTACCAGCCGTACGCCGGACATGCGGGCACCACGGTGACGATGTTCGCCTCGATCCTGAGCCCGGAGTCGGACAACCTGGAGAAGTCCTGGGCCGAGTTCAGCAAGTGCACCGGAATCAAGATCACTTACGAGGGCTCGAACGACTTCGAGTCGCAGCTGCCGGTCCGGGTCTCCGGGGGCAACGCCCCGGACTTCGCGATCATCCCGCAGCCGGGCCTGCTGGCGCAGATGGTGAAGAGCGGCAAGGTGGTGAAGCCGCCCGCCCAGACCGTCGCCAACCAGGACAAGTGGAGCCCGATCTGGAAGACCTACGGATCGGTCAACGGCACGTTCTACGCGGCCCCGATGAGCGCCAACATGAAGTCCTTGGTCTGGTACTCGCCGAAGGCCTTCAAGGCGGCCGGCTACGAGGCGCCCAAGACCTGGGCCGACCTGATGGCGCTCAGCGACCGGATCGCCAAGGCGGGCGGCGCCAAGCCGTGGTGCGGCGGCATCGCCTCCGGAACGGCCACCGGCTGGCCGGCCACCGACTGGCTGGAGGAGGTGGTGCTCGGCTCGTACGGCGGCGAGGTGTACGATCAGTGGGTCGGCCACCAGGTGAAGTTCTCCGACCCGAAGATCACCACCGCGATGAAGACGGTCGCCGACTGGATGCAGAACCCGGCCTGGGTCAACGCGGGCTTCGGTGACGTGAAGTCGATCGCCACCACCACCTTCCAGGACGCGGGCACCCCGATCCTGAGCGGCACGTGCATGCTGCTCCAGCAGGCCTCCTTCTACGAGGCGCAGTGGCCCAAGGGCACCAAGGTCGGCCCGGACGGGGACGTCTTCGCCTTCCACCTGCCCGCGGTGAATCCGTCGATCGCCAATCCGGTCGAGGGCGGCGGCGAGTTCCTGGCGGCCTTCTCCGGCCGGCCCGAGGCCCAGGCGGTGCAGAACTACCTGTCCAGCTCCGCCTGGGCGAGCAGCCGGGTGAAGACCGCGAGCGGCTGGGTCTCGGCCAACCAGGGCGTGGACAAGGGCCTCTACACCGACCCGATCGACAAGCTGTCGGCCGAGGCGCTGACCGACCCGTCGGCGACCTTCCGCTTCGACGGCTCCGACCTGATGCCGGCCGCCGTGGGCGCCGGACAGGAGTGGAAGTCGCTGACCGCCTGGTTCGCCGAGGGGCAGTCGATCCAGAAGACCGCCGCCGACATCGACGCCGCCTGGCCGCAGTAGCCGCCGCGCCGGTTCGCTGCCGGCGGGAGCAACCGACGCGTCGGCTTCGCTGCCGGCGCGAGCAACCGAGGCGCCGGTCCGCTGCCGGCGCACTGGGACCACCTGCCGAGGGCGGTGCGGGGCCACCCACCCGCACCGCCCGCCCCCTTCCCACCACGCCCGAAGGGACGCACAGCCATGTCCGTACCCGGATTCCCGTCACCCGTCGCCGAGTTGGCCGCGGACCGGTTGGCCGCCGGCGGGCTGGTCGCCGAGAGACTGGCGGCCGGCACCTGGAACGACGCGGCCGTCAAGTTCGGCAACACCTTCGGCGCCGTCGCCGGCTTCCTCGGCATCCTGCTGGTGGTCTTCCTGGTCGCCGGCCGGGCCCGGGGCCGCCTGGCCCGTCCGCTGGCGGTCGCGGTGTTCCTCGGCCCGGCGGTGCTGCTGCTGGCCGTCGGCCTGGTCGTGCCGCTGGTCCGCACGGTCTACCTCAGCCTCCAGAACGACGACGGCACCCGGTTCGTCGGCGGTGAGAACTTCGGCTGGGCCCTCACCTCCGACTCGGTGCAGAAGGTGCTGGTCAACACGCTGCTCTGGCTGGTGGTCGCGCCGTTGGCGGCGACCGGGCTGGGGCTGGTACTGGCGCTGCTGGTGGACCGGATGCGCGGCCAGTCGGTGTACAAGTCGCTGATCTTCATGCCGATGGCGATCTCGCTGGTCGGCGCGTCGATCATCTTCAAGTTCGTCTACGAGTCGCGCGGTCCGGGCCAGCCGCAGATCGGTCTGCTCAGCCAGCTCGCCGTCGCGGTGGGCTGGGACGATCCGCCGAACTGGCTGCTCTCGCAGCCGCTGAACACCTTCCTGCTGATGGCGGTGATGGTCTGGGTGCAGACCGGCTTCGCGATGGTGGTGCTGTCGGCGGCGATCAAGGCGATCCCGGACGAGGTCGTGGAGGCGGCCCGGCTGGACGGCGCGAGCGGGGTGCGGCTGTTCTGGTACGTCACCGTGCCGATGATCCGCACCACGGTGATGGTCGTCCTGACCACGGTCATGATCATCACCCTGAAGGCCTTCGACATCGTCCGCACCATGACCGGCGGCAACTTCGGCACCCAGGTGCTGGCCAACGAGATGTACTCGCAGTCCTTCGTGCAGTTCAACTCCGGGCGGGGCAGTGCCCTCGCGGTGCTCCTCTTCCTCGCGGTGCTGCCGCTGGTGGCCTACAACATCCTGCAGCTGCGGAAGGAGCGTGAGGTCCGGTGACCGGGACGGACGGCCGGGAGGGGACGGCGAAGGCGGTGCGGACGGAGGGGATGGTGCGGCCGGCCGGTGCGGTGCGGCCGGTGCGGAAGGCCTTCAGCAGTCCGCTGGCCTCGGTGTTCGTGATCGCGATGACGGTGCTCTGGACGGTCCCGACGCTGGGTCTGCTGGTGACCTCGCTGCGGCCCAAGCAGGACGTGACCGCCAGCGGCTGGTGGAACGCCTTCCTCCACCCCGACCTCGGCCTCGGCAACTACCACTCGGTGCTGTTCGAGGGCGGATCCGGGGCCTCCACCGGCCTGATGCCCTTCCTGGTCAACTCGCTGGCGATCAGCATCCCGGCGACGGTCTTCCCGCTGGCACTGGCGGCGATGGCGGCGTACGCGCTGGCCTGGGTGCGGTTCCGGGGGAGCGACGCGGTCTTCTTCACGGTGTTCGCGCTCCAGGTGGTGCCGCTCCAGATGGCGCTGATCCCGCTGCTGCGGCTGTTCGCCGGCGGCGCGCACCTGGGCGCGCTGACGCTGATTCCGGCGGTGGACCTGAAGGGCAGCTACGCGCCGGTCTGGCTGGCGCACACCATGTTCGCGCTGCCGCTGGCGGTGTTCCTGCTGCACAACTTCATCGCCCAGCTGCCGCGCGACCTGATGGAGGCCGCGGTGGTGGACGGCGCCTCGCACTTCAAGATCTTCCGCTCCATCGTGCTGCCGCTGTGCACCCCGGCGCTGGCCTCGTTCGCGATCTTCCAGTTCCTGTGGGTCTGGAACGACCTGCTGGTGGCGCTGACCTTCGCGGGCGGCACGCCGGAGGTGGCGCCGATGACGGTGCGGCTGGCGCAGCTGTCCGGCTCGCTCGGCGGGCGCTGGGAGCTGCTGACGGCCGGGGCGTTCCTGTCGATCGTCGTGCCGCTGATCGTCTTCTTCAGTCTCCAGCGGTACTTCGTTCGCGGGCTGCTGGCCGGGTCGGTGAAGGGGTAGCGAGGGAGTCCTTGGTGGTGAGGGCGTTCTGAACGCGTTCAGAGCTTACTTTTGAACCTGTTCAGAATGGTCTACAGTCGGCAGCGGCCGGGGCGCCGAGAGCGCCCGCCGGTGGACCGCCCGACGGGTGGCCTCCGCATGCCCGCCGACCACTGAGGGGGACTCATGTCAGGTCCGTCCGTTCCCGCCGCGTCTGATTCGCCCGGTTCGCTCGGTTCACCTGGCTCGCCCGGCTCCACCGGTTCGACCCAGCCGCAGGGGGCGACCGAGGCGCAGGGGGCGACCGAGGCGTCGGGGGCGACCGGGGTTCCGGGCCTGTCCGGGGCGACCGAGGAGGCCGGGGCGGCCGGCCCGACCGAGCCGCACAACCCCTATGACGCGTACGACCCGTACGGCCCGTACCGTGCGACGGGCCCCGGCCCGCAGGGACCGCAGGGGCCGCAGGTCCGGCAAGGGCGGCCGGGCCCGGGCCGGGTTCCCGGCGCGCCCGTGCCCTCGACCGGTGCGTGGCTGCGCCGGAGCGACCCCGAACGCCGGGCGGCGGCCACGCCCGGGGTCGCCCTGGCGGCCCTGCTCACCGGCCTGCTGACGGCCTGGCTGCTCTTCGACGGCCTGGGGCCCAACCTGCTGGTGCTCGGCGCCGCCGTCGCCGTCGGGGCAGGGGTCACCGCCCGGGCGGCCGGTCGCCGGATCCGGCCCTGGACGGCGGCGTGGAGCCTGCTCGCCCTCGCCCTGCTCGCCGTTCCGGCCTGCTGGGACGCCTCCTGGCCCGGGGCGCTGGCCACCGTCGGCGCGCTCGCGCTGGCCTCGCTGGCCCTGCACGGCGGCCGCCGCTGGGCGGGTGTGCTGTTCCCGCTGCCCGGCATCCTGTGGCAGCTGGCGCCCTCGGTGGTCTGGGTCTGGGAGAGCGTGGACCGGCGGAACCTGCCCGGCCGCGGCCGGATCGTCCCGGTGCTCAAGGCGCTCGCGGTCGCCGCCGGCCTGCTGACCGTCTTCGGCCTGCTGTTCGCCAGCGCCGACGCCGCCATGGCGGACCTGCTGGGCAGCCTCAGCCCGGACCTCGACCTCGACCAACTTCCGGGGCGCGGCGTGTTGTTCGTGCTCGGGTCGGCGACCGCGCTGGGCTTCGCGCACATGGCCGCCGGCCCGCGCCGCTGGGACCGCACGGTGATCCGGCCGGGCCGGGAGCGGCGCCGGCTGGAGTGGGCGCTGCCGCTGGTCGCGCTCAACCTGATGTTCGGCGTCTTCGCCGTGATCCAGGCCGTGGTGGTGCTCGGCGGTGCGGACGCCGTGCTGAGCAACACCGGGATGAGCCGCTCCGCGTACGCCCGGCAGGGCTTCTGGCAGCTGAGCGTGATCACCGTGCTCACGCTGGTCGTGGTGGCGGTCGCCAAGCGGTGGGCGCCGCGCAGCACCGCGGCCGACCGCCGGATGGCGCGGATCCTGCTCGGGCTGCTCTGCCTGCTGGCGCTGGCCGTGGTCGCCTCGGCGCTCGGCCGGATGTGGTTCTACGTGGACGCCTCCGGGCTCACCCGGCTGCGGCTCTGGGTGCTCGTGGTCGAGGTCTGGCTGGGCGCCGTCTTCCTGCTGCTGATCGCGGCAGGGCTGACCCGCCGCACCGGCTGGCTGCCGCGCGTCGTCGTCCTCAGCGGGATGCTCACCGTCGCGGTCTACGGCCTGATGGGCCCGGACGCGATCGTCGCCGAGCAGAACGTCACCCGGTACGAGCGGGCGCTGCGGACCGACCCGCACACCGCGGCGATCGACCTGCGCAACGTCCGCCGGCTCGCGGCGGACGCGGTGCCCGCCCTGGACCGGCTCCCCGAGCCGCAGCGGAGCTGTGCGCTGCAGCTGATCGGTCAGGGCGTGGGCGGAGCGTCGAAGCCCTGGTACGCGACCAACCTGGCGGCCGCCCGGGCCCGGGAGATCCTGGCGGAGCGGCCGCTGATGGACTCGACGGCGCCCGGCCGCACGGCCTGCGACTGGGCGAGGCTGGCGTACGAGGACAGGTAGGACGACCGGGGCGGGGGCCCGTGGACGGCGGCAGGGCCGGTCGGGAGCGTGCTGCTCCCGGCCGGCCCTGCGTCTTGCGGCGGCTTGTTGCGCCTGGTTGTGGCTTGTCGCGCGGTGTCGCGGTGTCGCGGTGTTGCGGCCGCGGGCCGCGGTGTCGCCGCATCGTGACGGCGTCGGACTGCCGTGACGGTGTCGGAGCGCCGTGACGGTGTCAGTGCATCGCGACGGCGGAGGAGCCGCTCGGCAGGTCGCTGGCCTTGGCCTTGATCGCGAAGACCGCGACGAGCAGGGCGACGGCCGCGAGCGCGGCGCCCACGATGAAGCCGTGCGAAATGCCCTGGGTGAGCACGGTGTTGGCGGCGTCCGTGCCCGGCGGGAACTCGTGGTGCTGCTGGAGGTAGGCCAACTGCTCCGGCGTCGCACTCTCCATGAACTTCGGCAGCTGCGCGGTGGCCTCCGCCGTGGCGTAGTGCGCGAAGACCGTGGTCAGGATCGACAGGCCGAGCGAACCGCCGATCTGCTGCATCGAGTTGAGGAGGCCGGAGGCGGCGCCGGTCTCCTCGCCCGGAACACCGGCGACGGAGAGCAGCATCACCGGGACGAAGATCAGACCCATGCCGAAGCCGAACACCACCGTGGGGCCGAGCACCCCGTCCAGGTAGCCGCTGTCCTTGCTCATCTGGGTCAGCCAGCTGAGCCCGACGGTGACCAGCAGCGCGCCGCCCGCCATGAAGGGCTTCGGGCCGTACTTGGCCTGGAGGTTGGAGGCGATCTGCGCGGCGATGATGATCGCGACGCTGATCGGGAGGAAGGAGACGCCGGCCTTCAGCGGGCTGTAGCCGAGCGGACCCTGCACGAACAGCACGACGTAGAAGAAGATGCCGAACATGGCCGCGGCCAGGCAGAGCATCATCACCAGGCCGCCGGTGCGGTTCCGGTCGGCGAACAGGTGCATCGGGGTGATCGGCTGGTCGGTGCGGCTCTCCACCACGAGGAAGGCCGCGAGCAGGATCGCGCCGGCCGCGAAGGAGCCGAGCGTGATGCCGTCCGACCAGCCGTCCGAGGCGGCCCGGATGAATCCGTAGACCAGGCCGACCAGGCCGAGTGTCGAGGTGAGCGCGCCGGGCAGGTCGAAGCGGCCCGGGTGGCGCTCGGACTCGGCGATGTAGCGCGGCGCGGCTATCGCGATCAGGATCGCGATCGGCACGTTGACGAAGAACACCCAGCGCCAGTTCAGGTACTCGGTGAGCAGGCCGCCGGCCAGCAGGCCGATCGCGGCGCCCGAACCGGCGACCGCCGAGAACACGCCGAACGCGCGGTTGCGTTCCGGCCCCTCGTCGAAGTTGGTCGCGATCAGGGCGAAGGCGGTCGGGGAACAGATCGCGCCACCGATGCCCTGGAGCGCGCGGGCGGCCAGCAGCAGAGTGCTGTCCTGCGCGAAACCACCGAGCAGCGAGGCCAGGCCGAACAGCAGAGTGCCGAAGATGAACACCCGGCGGCGGCCGAGGATGTCGCCCGCGCGACCGCCGAGCAGCAGCAGCCCGCCGAAGGTCAGGGTGTAGGCGTTGATGACCCACGACAGGTCGGTGGTGGAGAAGCCCAGGGCGTCCTTGATGTGCGGAAGCGCGATGTTCACGATGGTCGCGTCGAGGACCACCATGAGCTGGGTGGCCGCGATGACGGTCAGGGTGATGCCCTTGCCCCGCCCCTGGCTCGTCCGCGGTGGCGAGTTCTTGCTGAGCGTGTCGGAGATGGCCACGAATGTGCCCCCTGCTGGCTGTGTGCTCGGTGGTGCGGTTCGGCGGAGTCGCCGGTCCGGGTGCGGCCGCGCGCCCTTGCGCGGGCCGAGAAGGAACGGGATCGTTCACTAATCGGGACGATATCCTGGCCGTGATTGTGAACGCAAGCGTTCCTTAAGGATGGTGGCGATGGAGCGGTTGGTGCGGCGCCTGGTGGCGGACCGGTCCGGTCGGTCGCGGGGAGGTACCCCGGGGGGTTCTCCGGGAGGGCCGGCGGACTCGGCCGGCCAGGCGGATCCGGCGTCGGGGGAGGCGACTCTTCGGCCCGCGGAGGCGGACACCGGGGCGGCGGTCACGGGGCAGGGCGTCGGAGCCGGCGCGGAGCCGGGCGGCAGGCCGGGCGCGGACCCGGCCTTCTGTCCGGTGCGGGCCGCCCATCAGGCACTGAGGCGGCCGGCGCGGCGCCGGGGGAAGGAACTGGAGGCGGCGATCTTCGAGGCCGCGCTCGACCAGCTCACCTCCGGCGGATACGCGCGGCTGACCATGGAAGGGGTCGCCAGTGCGGCGCGGACCGGGAAGGCCGCGCTCTACCGGCGCTGGGCGTCCAAGGACGAACTCGTTCTCGACGCCCTGGACGCCACTCTCCCACGCCCTTACGACACCCCCGACCTCGGGTCCGCACGGGACGAACTCCACCGGCTCGTCGAGGGGTTCACGAAGGCGATGACCTCCCGGGTCGGCTCCGCGCTCAATGCCCTGATGGGCGAGATCGACCACGAGCGGGCCGAGGTCTTCAAGGCCTTCGTCACCGACCGGGTCATCGAGCCGACCGCGCGGACCATCCTGGAGATCCTGCGACGCGGCGCCGAGCGCGGCGACGTCCGGCCCGGCGCGGCCACCCCCCTGGTGGCGGACGTCATCCCGGCGGTACTGCTCTACCAGGTCAAGATCCGCGGGCTGGAGAACATGGGGCCGGGCTTCGCCGGTCGGTTGGTGGACGAGGTGCTGGAGCCGATGATCCGGGCCTGAGGCGGCCGGTGCCGGGCGCGCGGAGCGTGTGGCCCGGCGGCCGGGCGGCGCCCGAGGAGAGCCTGGGTGCGGGTGAGGGGAGGCCGGGCGGGCCCGGAGCCCGGTGGCTCCGGCGGCGGGCCCCGCCCGCCCGTCCGTTGACGGCCCCGCCCGCCCGTCCGTTGACGGCCCCGCCCGCCCGGGAGGGCGGACTCGGCGGTCGGGGACCGGGCTTAGGCTGGAGGCTGCCCCCGCTGAACGGAAGACGCCATGCCCATCGTCCCCCCGACGCACTCCGTCGAACGCTCGCTCCGCCGGGCCGGCGCCAAGATCGTCGTCGGTCTCGACGAGGTCGGGCGCGGCGCCTGGGCCGGGCCGGTCACGGTGGGCGCGGCCGTCACCGGCCTGCGCAAGGCGCCGGAGGGGCTGACCGACTCCAAGCTGCTCACCGAGCTGCGCCGCCGCGCGCTCGCCCCCGTGCTCGCCGACTGGGTCACCGCGTACGCGCTCGGGCAGGCCTCCCCGCAGGAGTGCGACGAGCTCGGCATGACGGCGGCGCTGCGGCTGGCCGCCGTCCGCGCGCTGGAGGCGCTGCCGGTCGAACCCGACGCGGTGATCCTGGACGGCAAGCACGACTACCTCGGCGGCCCCTGGCGGGTGCGCACGGTGATCAAGGGCGACCAGTCCTGCATCTGCGTGTCCGCCGCCTCGGTGCTCGCCAAGGTCCACCGCGACGGCCTGATGGCCGAACTGGGCGAGGGGTGCCCGGAGTACGGCTTCGCCGACAACGCCGGTTACCCGTCCCCGGTGCACCGAGCCGCACTGGAGGAGTTCGGCCCCACCGGGCACCACCGGCTCTCCTGGGCGTACATGGACGCACTGCCGAAGTGGCGCCATCTCAAGCGCGTCCGGGAGGGTGCGGGCGACGGCCGTGGGTCCGCCGACGAACAGTTGACGCTCGGTTTCTGACGATCCGTCTGGAATTGCCCCGGGAGGGGGCGGCAGGAGACCGGTGCCCAATGGGTGGGGCGCCCGTGCGCGTCCGACCGGCATTTGATAGATATCCGGGTATGCCTGTCTTCCCCGAGGAGCCGGAGATTCACGAGAGCATCCCGGGCCCCGGCGTTCCCTTCCCCCGCGAGTCGGACGCACAAGCCCCCGCCACCGCACCCACCACCACCGTCGCCGCCCCGGCCCCGGTGCCCGGCCCCCGTCCGGCGCCTCCGCGCCCGGCCCCGCCGCGCGCCGCCCGTCCGGGCCCGCCGCGACTGATCCCCAAGCCCGGGCCGGCACCGCGCCGCCCGGCCCCCGCCGCACCGCAGGTGGAGGTCCAACGGATCGCCGCCACCCCGGCGCGGGCCGTGGAGCACGCCGACGAAGCGGTCGACCTGCTGTTGGAGTCCGGCCGCGATCCGGGCGACATCCTGGTGCTGACGGTCGGCGAGGCCCACCCGTGGCAGCAGCACGAGCTCTCCTTCGGTGAGGAGCGCTACTGGGCGCAGCTCGCCGAGGGCGGTGACGTGTTCTACGCGGACGCCGCGCTGACCCGTCCGGTCACCCGCGAGGTGGTCGTCCTGGTGGTCAACGGCGGACCGTCCGCCCGGGCCGCCGAGGCGTACACCAAGGCGCTCGGCCACGCGGCCGCGCTGCTGGTGGTCTGCGGCGACGCCGGCCCGGCTGCCGTGGGCGCGGCCGGAGCCGCGCCGAGCCGTCCGGTCAAGGCCTGACCACAGTCGTCCACCCCGGGCCCGGTGCCGTCGTACGGTGCCGGGCCCGCGGTCCGTCCCACGGCGCTCGGGGCCGGTGGCGTCGGCAGGTGCCGACGGCCGGCGGCCGGCGGTCGACGCCCCGGTGGGGCCGGTGGCCCGTGCGGACTCAGCCCGTGCCGGTGCGGCGCGTCGGTTCGGCCGCTGCGACCCGCGCCGCTGCCCACGGGGGCTCGGACTTCGGGGAGCGTGCCGCGTCCTCGCCGCGCTCGGCCTGGTCGGCGGTCTGTTGGCGGGTGCGGTGGTTGCGCGGGGCGTCCAGCGCCGAGCGCGGCGGCAGTTCCGTCACGGTGTGCACCGGCCCGTCGGCCCACGAGCCCGCGTGCGGGTTGCGTCCGCCCCGTCCGTCCCCGAGGACCTGCCAACCCGCCGGGGTGAGCCCGATGTACGCGCCGCAGCGCAGTCCGTGGAGCGCGGACGCGTCTCTCAGCGCCCACATCCAGGCGCCGTCCTGCTCCGTCCAGCCGGGTGCGCCGTCGCGGCAGCGCAGCAGTACGGCCGTCCGGGCCGGCTCGGACCGTCGCAGGTCGTGCGGAATGATCCGGCGCAGGTGCGTCAGCAGCGCGTTGCGGTGCTGCCAGCCGTCGGTGTCGTGCGGCCAGGGGGTGAACGAGGCCGAGGCGACGAGGCGGTGGAGCGCGTCCACGACGGCGACCACGACGGTGCCCGGCTGCGGCAGGTGATGCTGGTGCAGTTCCAGGACGAACTCGCGGGGGTCGCGCAGCAACGGGATCCCCGAGGCGGTCCAGGTCTCCAGGTCCAGCACCCGTCTGGGTTCCGGACTCCCGGAGAAGGGATTCTGACCTCGGTCGATACCGTTGATCACGATCCTCCTTCCTGGCCCGTGGGCAGGCGGGTGCCTGGGTACGCCGAAGGGCGGGGCCAGCGGACCGGGTTTCGGGTACCTCCCAATTCTCAGGGCATCGGGGGCAGAGCGGCAATGATGAAAAGATGAACGCCACCCGATAGC
The DNA here is from genome assembly GCF_053612025.1 of Kitasatospora sp. NPDC054768. Lineage (NCBI taxonomy): Bacteria > Bacillati > Actinomycetota > Actinomycetes > Kitasatosporales > Streptomycetaceae > Kitasatospora > Kitasatospora sp. NPDC054768. The sequence continues at coordinate 20,480 of NZ_JBSHBN010000014.1, read as the reverse complement.
CCATGGTCTGCCGGATATGTTCCACAGCAGACCGAGTACCGAGCAGGCGCCTCCGGGCCTTGATCCACAGCGCCCTGAGGGCAGGGCGAACCGTCGTCGGCATGGTGAGCACTCCTTTCCCGGATCGTTCGGCCGGTGTGATCGAAATCGCTTCGCCTGATCCTTTCTGTTAGGCCATTCGGGTGAGTGGGTGGGCTTCGTCGACGGCCTTCCGCCGTCGCGTCACCCCTGCACGGCCAGTACCAGCGGCAGCACCGCGCTCGCCCCCGCCCGGCGCAGCAGCCGGGCGGCCACGGTGACCGTCCAGCCCGAGTCGACGAGGTCGTCCACCAGGAGCACCGGTCCACCGGCGGCCGCCACCGCCTGCTCCACCTCCGGGGGCAGGACCAGCGCGCCGGCCAGCGAGTGCAGCCGCTGGGCGCTGTTGCTGCGGGCACCGTGCGGGGGCAGCCCGCCGGCGTAGTCGATCCCGCCGAGCAGCGGCAGCCGCCCGACCTCGGCGATCCGGGCGCCCAGGCTGCCGACCAGTCGCGGCCTGGTCGAGGAAGCCATCGTCACCACGCCGACCGGCCGCTCCAGCCGGGCGCCCTCCGTCGTCGCGGGCCCGGCCCAGCCGCCCGGACCCCGGGCCCAGTCGGCGAGCACCGCCACCAGCGCGTCCACCGCCTCGCCGGGCACCGGCACGTCCGGCGCCTGCTCGGCGAGCAGGGTGCGCAGCCGGGTGCCCCAGCCGATGTCGGACAGCCGGCCCAGCGCCCGGCCGGTCTCCGCCTGTTCGCCCGCGGGGATCCGGCCCTTGAGCGGCACCCCCAGCGAGTCCATCCCGGTCGGCCACAGCCGGCGCGGCTCGAAGCTCACGCCGGGGCGGCCGAGCGCGGCCCGGGCGGCCGCCAGCGTCTCCGCGGAGACGTCCGGGGTGTGCAGCGGCCCCGCGCAGTTGTCGCACCGCCCGCACGGCACGGCCTGCTCGTCGTCCAGCTGGCGGCGCAGGAACTCCATCCGGCAGCCGGTGCCCGCCGCATAGTCGCGCATCGCCCGCTGCTCCGCCTCCCGGGAGGCGGCGACCTTGGCGTAGCGGGCGCCGTCGTACGCCCAGCTCTGCCCGGTGGCCGTCCAGCCGCCCTTGACCCGGCGGACGGCGCCGTCCACGTCGAGCACCTTGAGCATGGTCTCCAGCCGGGCCCGGCGCAGATCCACCCGGGGCTCCAGGGCGGCGGTGGAGAGCGGCCGGCCGGCCTCGGCGAGGGCGTCGATGGTGCGGCGCACCTGCTCCTCCGGCGGGAAGGCCAGCGAGGCGAAGTAGCGCCAGATCGCCTCGTCCTCGCGCCCGGGCAACAGCAGCACCTCGGCCCGGTCCACCCCGCGCCCGGCGCGGCCGACCTGCTGGTAGTAGGCGATCGGCGAGCTGGGCGAGCCGAGGTGCACCACGAAGCCGAGGTCGGGCTTGTCGAAGCCCATGCCGAGTGCGGAGGTGGCGACCAGCGCCTTGACCCGGTTGGCCAGCAGGTCGGCCTCGGCGGTGCGGCGCTCGGCGTCCTCGGTGCGGCCGGAGTAGGAGGCCACCGGGAAGCCGCGCTCGCGCAGGAAGGCCGTCACCTCCTCGGCGGCGGCCACCGTCAGGGTGTAGACGATGCCCGAGCCGGGGAGCCGTTCGAGGTGGTCGGCCAGCCAGGCGAGGCGGTGGGCCGGGTCGGGCAGGGAGAGCACGCCCAGGGTGAGGCTCTCCCGGTCGAGCGGCCCGCGCAGCACCAGGGCGTGCTCGTCGGTGGCGCCGGTGCCGAGCTGTTCGGCGACGTCCGCGGTGACCCGGGCGTTGGCGGTGGCGGTGGTGGCCAGCACCGGGACGCCGGCCGGCAGGTCGGCGAGCATGGTGCGCAGCCGGCGGTAGTCGGGGCGGAAGTCGTGCCCCCAGTCCGAGATGCAGTGGGCCTCGTCGACCACCAGCAGGCCGGTGGAGGCGGCGAGCTCGGGCAGCACCTGGTCACGGAAGTCCGGGTTGTTCAGCCGCTCGGGGCTGACCAGAAGGATGTCGACCTTCCCCGCGGCGACCTCCTCCTGGATCGCGGCCCACTCGTCGCTGTTGGCCGAGTTGATGGTGCGGGCGTGGATGCCGGCCCGGCCGGCCGACTCGACCTGGTTGCGCATCAGGGCGAGCAGCGGCGAGACGATCACCGTCGGCCCGGAGCCGCGGGCCCGGAGCAGGGCGGTGGCGATGAAGTAGACCGCGGACTTCCCCCAGCCGGTGCGCTGGACGACCAGGGCACGGCGGCGGTCGACCACGAGGGCCTCGATGGCCGTCCACTGGTCCTCGCGCAGGGTGGCTCCGGGGCCGGCGAGCTCGCGCAGGACGGCCTCGGCCCGCGCCCGGACCTCGGCGCGGTCGGCGGTGGCGGTGGTGTGGGTGTCGGGCTGCTGCATGGCGTCCATGTAACCCCGTACCGCTGACAAGCGACGAATGCGGGGGAGGGGAAGCGGGGGAAGGCGGGGTGTATTTCATCCGCTGATCCGCTGAACGGCAGACAAAATCCACCCGTGGGAGTGAGTCTTGCCTACTCCGAATGAGCGAAGGAAAATTCGGGGGCGGGGTTATCCACAGGAAAAAACTCGGTTCCGGTGTCGTCCGAGGATTGCGTCCACTCTTGCGGCCATGAACGCGATGAACAACGAACACGTCATTCTGTCCCTCGGTCCGGCCTCCGACCACCGGTCGGTCGTCATGCGCGGCCCGGCCGACATGGCCGAGCTGCTTCCGTACTTCCTGGGCTTCTACCCGGACGACAGCATCGTCGCGGTCGGGCTCCACGGCCCCGGCCTCCACCAGGGCGGGGTGATCCGGGCGGACCTGCCGCGGTCGCCCGCGCAGTGGCCGGCCGCGGCGGAGGAGACGGCCGCCCTGCTGGTCGCCCTCTCCGAGCGGCACGGCGCCCGGCCGCTCCAGGTGCTCCTCTACCTCTGCCAGGATCCCGGCACGGCCCACGCCCCTCCGGTGGTGGACGGGCTGCGGCCACTGGCGCAGGCCCTCCGGGCGGCCTTCGGGCGCCGGGGCGTGGCCGTCAAGGAGTCGCTGTGCGTCTCGGACGGCCGCTGGTGGTCCTTCCTCTGCCGCGGCGACGGCTGCTGCGACGCGGCGGGCAATCCGGTGCGGCGCAGCCCCGACCCCGGTCCGGCGGCCGCCGCCGCGACGGTCGCCGGCCTGGTGCCGCGCGGCAGCCGGAAGGCGATCATCGGCGGGCTGGAGCCCGTCGGTCCGCCGGAGGCCGTCGCCCAGCGCGACGCGCTCGCCCGGGCGGAGGCCGTGGACGCCCTCGCCAGGGAGCAGCGCATCGCCCTGCTCGACCAGGCCGTCGCCGAGTTCCGGGCCGGGGCCGGGGAACTCGATCCGGACCGGACGGCCCAACTGCTGCTCGCCCTGCGGGACCGCCTGGTACGGGACCGCGGCGTCGAGTACGCCCGGCCCGACGAGCTGGCCCCGGCCGAGCGGCTCTGGCGTTTCCTCGCCCGGCGGGCGGTGCCGCCCTACGAGGGCTGCGCGGTGGCCCCGCTCACCCTGCTGGCCTGGACGTCCTGGGTCGCGGGGGACACGGCGACGGCCCGAGTCGTGCTCGGCCACGTCCTGCGGCTCGCCCCGGGCTACCTGCTGGCCGAACTGCTCTACGAGTCGCTCAACGACGGCATGACGCCCCAGGGCCTGTTGGCCGCCGTCGAGGCCCAGCGGCGGCGGCGCGAGGAGCCCGAGGCCACGGCGGCCCCGGTCGACGAACCGCGGCCCCCGGCCGGCGGAGCGCCGAGCGCCGAGGGGTCACCGCCCGCTCAGGAGGTGCCGTCCGGTGGCGCGGCGGCTCCCGGGCCCGCCGCACCGGGGGCGGGTGCGGCTCCCGGTGAACGGCCCGGGCGGGCCGCCGGTGGCCGACGGCATCGGCGGGGCGGTCGCCGGAAGGGCTCGTCCACGGCACCGGCACCGGCCGATCCGGGGCCGGGCGCGCCCGACGGCCCCGACAGCACGGAGCCGGGCGGTGGCGCCGCCGGGGCGGTCGCCCTGCTCCCGGCGCCCGGACGGGTCGATCAGCCCGGGCACACCCGGGCGGCCGGCGAGCGGTCCGCCCGGGGCCTGCGGCTCGGCCGGGCCGCGGCGTGCGCGCCCGCCGCGGTCCGGACCGGCCTCCACCGCTGCCGGGGCGTCCGGCGGGCGGGGAGGGGGAGCCATCGTGCGTACTGAGCCGCGCGGCACGGCGGCGCCGGCCCGCAGGCGGCTACGCGTCGCCGCGCGCCATCCTGATCAGGTGGTCCAGCACCTTGCCGCCGCTCAGCCGAAGGCCGTCGTGCTCCCACTCGTTGCTGATCCAGGCCCGCAGGCCGCGCACCGCGCGCGCGGTCTCCAGCGAGTCGGCGGTGTCCACGTACATGTCGTCGTGGTACACCGCCGCCACGACCGGCACGGTGTTGGCGGCCAGCCGCGCCCGGTCGTACAGGTCGGGCCAGTCGGTGCGGGCGGCGAGCAGGTCCGCGGTCTCCTTCAGCGGGCGCAGCGCCGGGTCGGTGTCGAACATCCAGGGGTAGATCATCTCCCCGGTGAACAGCACCGGCGCGTCGGACTCCAGCGCGGCCCGGGCGTCGAACTGCGGGAACTCCTTGCGGACCCGCTCGGCCGCCCAGGCGGTGCCGCCCTGGTCCACCGACCGCTGGCCGTAGATCGACTCGTGCAGCACCGCGTACAGCGGACCGCCCGCGAAGGAGAGCTGGGCCTGGGCGCCGGCCAGGAAGGTGTCGGAGAGCTCGGGCCCGGCCGCGCCCTCCACCCAGGCCTCCTCCAGCAGGTAGTGGAGCGTGCCGGAGCCGTTGCCACCACCGAGCAGCAGGCCGAGCAGCTGGAACGCCTCGACGGTGAGCAGCCCGCCGTCCGGCAGGGTCGCGGGGGAGTCGGCGAGGTGGGCCGCGATCCGGCGCACCGCCTGGACGTCCTGCGGGAACCGGGCGTAGTGGTCCTCGTTCTTACGGACCACCCGCGGGTAGGCGGCGCGGTAGACGTCGTCGGCCGAACTGCCGAGGCCGGCGAGGCCACCGGTGATGAAGGCCTCGGTCAGGCCCTCGGGGGCGATGGAGAGGTAGGTGAGGGTGCAGAAGCCGCCGAAGCTCTGGCCGAGCACGCTCCAGCGCCGGTCGGCGCCGAGCAGCCGCTCGCGGATCAGCTCGGCGTCCCTGACGATCGAGTCCGCCCGGAAGTGGGCCAGGTAGTCCGCCTGCTCCTGCGGGCCGCCGCGCCGGGCGAGGGTCTGCCGGGTCGCGGGGGTGGACCGCCCGGTGCCGCGCTGGTCGAGCAGCAGCACCCGGTAGTCGTCCAGAGCGCGCTCCAGCCAGGAGTCCCGGCCGAGCGGGCGGGCGGCCTTGCCGCCGGGACCGCCCTGGAGGAAGACCAGCCAGGGCAGGTCGTCCCGCTCGCGGCCTGTGGCCACCACCTCGCGGGCGTACACCTCGATCTGCTCGCCCTGCGGGGCGGCGTGGTCGAGCGGCAGCTGGAACACGTGGTCGGTCGTGACAATCCCGGGCAGCCGGCTGATGGTGGACATGCAACTCCTCGGTCTCTGCTGGTCACAGCGATGGCGTCGCGGTTCACGGGATCACCGGGTGCGGGGGCCGCGACCCCCGCACCGTATCCTGGCGGCGGTCGAGCACCGGTTCGACCGCCCCGCCCGTCCGATCGGACGGCCGAGCCCGACCGGCGGACGGCCCGAGCCGGCCCCGGCAGCGGCCCGGACGGTGGGTGCCGGCCCCGGAGGGTGGACGGTGACGTGCCCGCAGCGAGGCCCCGGTGACGATCCGACGGAAGTGGTACGACCGCCGAGCCGAGCCGCCCTGACCAGCGGTGCAGCGGCGGGGCGTGACCTGGCGGCGGTGCGCGGCGTTCACCCCCGGGGGCCTGCACCCGGTTCGGGCGGGCCGATCGGGCCGATCGCCGGGCGATGCGGACCCGGCCGCCCGGGCACCGGCAGCGCTGGGTGACCGCGTGCGGCGCCACGACCGGCCGCCGCCACGGGACCGCACGGCCCGGAGGGCGCGGGCCGCGGGGGAAGGGTGTCACCGGCAGGCCGGGGCGCCGGACCTGACGGCGTGCCGGGCACGGCGGCGAGCCCCGGAACGAAGGCGCGGCGCGCCGGTACCCACCCGGTACCGAGCACCGCATGGCACGACCCACCACCGGGTACGGCCAGACACGGCACATCCGCCGACGGGACGGCCCCGCCGGCCCGGCACCACCAGCACGCGATCGAGCACGCTCGCGGCCCACCGGCCTGACCCGGCCACCGGACCGCCGAGGGGAGGAGAGTCCGGTGACCGCCATGAGGCCACCACAGGCCATGCCGGCCGAGAGCGTGGTCGGCGCGCCGCCCAGGCCGATGGGCCGCCCCGACCAGGCCCCGGTGGCCGGGCCCGCGGGCGCACCGGTCGGCCCGGGCCGACCCGCGGCCCCGCCGCGCCCGCAGCCGCCCGCCGTCCACCACGCGGTGATCTGCGTCAACGCTCCGGCGATGGCCGCCTCCGGCCCCGACGGCCAGCTGCGCGGCCACGGCCTGCACGGCTTCTACCGCAACGGCGTCCGGGTGCTCGCCCGGATGGAGCTGCGGCTGGGCGGCATGGAGCCGCTGCCGCTCCAGGGCACCCTGACCAGCACCGCCCAGGCCCGCTTCCTCGGCGCGGTCCGCGTCCCCGGCGACCTGGACCCGGACCCGGCGCTCACCGTCGAGCGGCTGCGGCACGCGGACGGTGTGGAGACCGTGGTCGTGCGCAACACCGGTCCGCGGCCCGCCCGGCTGCCCCTGGAGATAGCCCTCGGCACCGACCTCGGCCCGGTCGCCGAGATCGCCGCCGGGCACCGCCAGCCCGACCTGCCGGGCCAGGTGCAGTCCGCCGGGCTGCGCTGGACGGGGTCGGTGCACAGCGCCGTGGTCAGCGCCCAGCCCTCCCCGCACGCCGTCCTGGCCGGCGCCGGCGTGCTGCGTTGGGACCTGGAGGTCCAGCCGGGCGCCCGCTGGTCGGTCGAGCTGCACACCGAGCTGGAGAGCGCCGTCGGCGGCCCGCGCCCGCCGGGCGGCCGCGGCACCGGAGCCCCGCTGCCCTGGTCCGAGCCGGAGGTCCGCAGCGACGACGGCCGGGCGGCTCCGCTGGTCTCCCGCTCGCTGGACGCCCTCGGCGGGCTGCTGTTCGCCGACCCGGACCGCCCGACCGACCTCTACCCGGCCTCCGGCGCGCCCTGGCGCTTCGGCCTCGCCCCGGCCGACGCGCTCTGGGCCGCCCGGCTGACCCTGCCGCTCGGCACCCGGCTGGCGGCCGGCACCCTCCGTGCGCTGGCCCGCCGTCAGCAGCTCGTCCCCGCCCCGGGCCGCACCGAGGGCCTGCTGCCCGGCGCCCTGCGCCACGGCGGTCCCGAGCTGCCGCCCACCTGCACCGCCACCGAGGCCACCCTGCTGTTCGTCACCGTGCTGACCGAGGCCTGGCGCTGGGGCCTGCCCCCGGCGGAGGTCGCCGAGCTGCTCCCGGCCGCCGAGCGGGCCCTGGCCGCCCTGCGCGAAGGCCTGGCCGACGGCTTCGTCACCGACCTGAGCCGCCCGCGGGAGGAGCGCTCCGCCCACCCGGTCGCCGCCCGCGCCGAGGTCCAGGCGCAGGCCCACCGCGCCGCCCTGCACGGGGCCGAGCTGCTGGAGGCCTTCGGCAGGCCGGGCGCCGAGGACTGGCGCGGCTGGGCCGCCGCGCTGCGCGGGCGCTTCCGCGAGCGGTTCTGGATCGACGACCTGTCCGGCGGCCGTCCCGCGGCCGGGCTGGCCCCGGGCGGCCAGCCGCTGCCCGCCGTCGCCTCCTCCCTGGTGCACCTGCTGGACACCGGGCTCGCCGTCGACGGCGGCCGGTACGAGAGCCTGCTGGACCGAGAGCAGACCCGGCTGCTCGCCCAGCGCCTGGTCGCGCCGGAGCTGGACAGCGGCTGGGGCCTGCGCACGCTGAGCGCCAAGTCCCCCCGGTTCAACCCGCTGGGCCACCGCGGCGGTGCGGTGCGGGTCCACGAGACGGCCCTGGCGATCGCCGGACTGGCCGAGGCCGGTCACGAGAACGAGGCCGGCACCCTGCTGGAGGGCCTGCTCGCCGCGAGCGCCCACTTCGAGGGGCGGCTGCCGGAGATGTACGCGGGGGAGCAGCGCACCCCGGGCTGCCCGCCGGTGCCGCACCCGGCCGCCTGTCGCCCGGCAGCGGTCTCCGCGGCCGCCGCCGCGCACGCGGTGTTCGCCCTCGCCGGGGTCCGGCCCGACGTCCCGGGCGGCCGGGTGCTGGTCCGCCCGGCCAGCACCGCACCGCTCGGCGAGCTGGAGCTGACCGGCCTGCGGGTGGCGGGCGAGCCGTTCTCCGTCCGGGTGAGCCGGATCGGCGTGGCGATGGTGGAGGAGGCGTCCACGGACCTGCAACTCGTCGCCCGCTGAGCCGCCGCGGGGGCTCGTGCCCCCGCGGCGGTGACACCGGGTCACCGGCGCCGCGCCTGCCCGTTCCCGGTCCCGCGCTGGACGGGTGCGAACCGCACGGGGCCCGTGCGGGGCCCCGGCCCTGCGCGGTCCCTGCGCGGGCCTGTGCTTATCGTCAGAGAGACGACTATGATCGTCGCCATGTCGCGCTACGATCCGTCGGCCTTTCCCCCGTTCGCTGTCACGGTTGACCTCGTGGTGCTGACGGTGCGCGACCACTCGCTCTGCGCCCTGCTGGTCAGACGAGGAGAGCCGCCGTTCCAGGGGTACTGGGCGCTGCCCGGTGGCTTCGTCCGCCCGGACGAGGGCCTGGCCGAGGCCGCCTCCCGCGAGCTGGCCGAGGAGACCGGCCTGCGCGCACACACCGCCCCCGGCCACGACGCGGTCGGTCCCGGCGCGGCCGGTGCCCACCTGGAGCAGCTCGCCACCTACGGCCACCCGCAGCGCGACCCCCGGATGCGCGTGGTCAGCGTCGCCTACCTGGTGCTGGCCCCCGATCTGCCCACGCCCCGGGCCGGCGGCGACGCCAGCAGCGCCCGCTGGGCCCCGGTCGGCGAACTCCTCGGCGAGAACCCGGCCGACGGCGTCCCGCTCGCCTTCGACCACGGCCTGATCCTCGCCGACGGTGTGGAACGCGCCCGCTCCAAGATCGAATACTCCTCCCTCGCCACCGCCTTCTGCCCGACCGAGTTCACCGTCGGCGAGCTGCGCCGGGTCTACGAGGCGGTCTGGGGCGTGGTGCTGGACCCGCGGAACTTCCACCGCAAGGTCACCGGCACCCCCGGCTTCCTGCTGCCCTCGGGCGGCACGACGACGCGTCAGGGCGGCCGTCCGGCCCAGCTGTTCACCGCCGGCGGGGCGACCGTCCTCAACCCGCCCATGCTCCGCCCGGAGTCCTGAGCGCCGCCGGACCCGTGCCCGGCCCGCCCTGTCCCGATCCCACCCGGCCCGCTCCGTCGCGGTGCGCGGCCCCGAAGCAGCCGAATGGCCTGGCCTGGCTGCGAACGCGGGGCCGGCGGCGCAGAGTGTCGGTGGACGCTCCGGCCGCCGGGTCGGAGGCCTTCCGGCCCAGGGAGCCCCGCGATGGCCATCGAGGACTGCGCCAACCAGCGAACCCTCATCGAGGGGCTGGCGGCGGACTACCGGAGCCTCGACGAGACCACCACCGCCACGGAGAAGGAACTGGCCGCACTGCAGGCCGAGCAGGCGGCGCCCGAGGCGATCGCCGCCGTGCAGGAACGGCTGGCCGCCGAGCGGGAGCGACTGGGCGAGATCACGGTGGAGGGCCAGGCCGCCGTCGACGAGTTCCACGCGGTGTGCGGCGGCGAGCAGCTCCCGCCCCCGCCCTGGCCTCCCCGCTAGCGGCTGCGCCCCGTCCTCGGGCACGGCGCTGAGCCCGGCCTGAGCTCCCGGGGCCACCGATGCCGGTGAAGCTCCCGAAGCCCCGGAGCCATCAGCGCTCCCGGAGCCGGCCGGAGCAGCCCGGGTCCGGAGCGGCCCGGGCCCGGAACGGACCGGTCCCCGTGAATCGCAGGATCGGATTTTCCCCTGATCGGGTGAGGCGGGCAGCCGGTGGGCCCGTGCCGTTCCCGCAATGCCCGGAATAGCCGTCGTCGCCCCCTAATGTGCTGGCGCGGAGCCGCGCGGGTGCATGCCCGCCCCTCAGGGGCGCTCCGCGTCGAGCAGGTCGGCCGAGGGCATGGGAGCAGCCAGCGATGATCCAGATCACCGGACTGACCAAGGTCTATCGCAAGGGCGCTCCGCCCGCGGTACTCGATCTGACCTTCGACGCCCGGCCCGGCACGGTGACCGCGCTGCTCGGCGCCGAGGGGGCGGGCAAGTCCACCGCGCTGCGGCTGATGCTCGAACTCGAACGGGGCCAGGGCGTCACGTTCTTCGGCGACCGCCCGTACCGCCGACTGCGCCACCCCGAGCGCGTGGTCGGGGTGATGATGCCCGGCGCCGGGGAGTCCGCAGTGGCCGGTCACCCGGGCCGCAAGGCGCGCAGCCACCTGCGGATGCTCGCCGCGGCCGTCGGCGTCCCGGCCCGCCGGGCCGACGAACTGCTGGAGCAGACCAGGCTGGCCGCGGTCGCCGGGCAGCGGCTGCGCACCTTCTCGCCCGGCATGCACCGCCGCCTGGCGCTGGCCGCCGCCCTGCTCGGCGACCCCGGCACGCTGCTGCTGGACGGGCCCGCCGACGGCCTGTCACCGCGCAACGTCGAGTGGTTCCACTCCTTCCTGCGCTCCTTCGGCGCCGCCGGCGGAACGGTCCTGGTGACCACCCGCAGCCCGCAGGAGGCCTCGCAGCTCGCGGACCGGGTGGTCACCCTGGACCGCGGCCGGCTGGTGGCCGACCAGCCCGTCGCGGAGTTCCGGCAGACCAGGCTCAGTCCCGAAGTGGCCGTCCGGGGGCCGCAGATGGCGCGACTGGCCGATCTGCTGGTCAGCCAGGGCGCGGACGTCCGCCGGGACGGCAGCGTCGGTCTCGCGGTGGCCGGGATCGACCGCACCGAGATCGGCGAACTCGCCTACCGCCACGGGATCCTGCTGCACGAGCTGGCCGACCGGGTGGTCGAGCAGCCGGCGCCGCGGGTCGTCCTTCCGGTCGGCTCGGGCCGCTCCGGCGACCTCCGCGTCCACCCGGAACCCGAGGCCGGTCCGAGCCAGGAGCCTGGCCGGCGGCCGAACCGGGAGCCGAACCGGGAGCCAGGCCCGAAGCCGCCCGCCCGGCGGGTCCCCGAACCGGCCGCCGAGCCCGTTCCGGGCGAGGCCGTGACGTCCCCGGCCGAGCCCACGACGGCCCCGCCCCCGACCCCGACCCCGGCCGAACCGGCCACCGCCGCCGCGCCGGGAGGCGCCGCCGTCCCGAAGCGCGGCGCTCCCCGCCGCCCCCGGCAGGACGGTTCCCTGCCCGCCCGCGCCCTGCCCGCCGTGGCCGTCGCCGCCGCCCTCCCGGCCGCCGCGCTCCCCGTCCTCGGCTCGGCCGGCCGCCGACCCGAGCCGCCGGGCCGTCGCCCCGGGCCGTCCATGCGGACGGGGGCCGACGCCATGGACGAACCCGCGCCCACGGTGGCCGTCGACCGGCTCTTCCGCGACGACCCGGCCCCGCCGCTGGAGCCCGCCCGGGTCCGGCCCCTCGGCCGCCGGGCCAGTGCCGACGACCTGCTCACCGACGACACCGTGCGCCTCCGGCGCCCCGCCTCGGGCGCGACCGCCGTCCGAGCCTCCGCCGTCCGGGGCGCCGTCGCCCAGAGCCCCGTCAGGCGAGCCGCCCCGGCCACCCCGGCCACCCCGGCCACCCCGGGCACCTCTGCAGCCCCCGCCATCCCCGACGACCACCGGAGCGAGTGAACCGTGCGTGTCCTGGCCTACGAGCTGCGCCGCCTGCGCGGCCTGCGTTCCACCTGGCTGCTGCTCGCCGCCGTACTGCTCGGCGACGCCGGCGTGGCCGCCGTCCTGGCGAGCCAGGCCCCGGACGGCCCGCTGACGGCCCCGGCGGGGGTGCGGCTGCTGACCGCCGCCGTCCCACTGATCCCGCTGCCCTTCGCGGCGCTCGGCGCCGGGGTGCTGGGCGCGCTCTCGTACGGGCACGAGGTGCGCCACCCGGGGCTGGTGGCCTCGCAGGTGTCGTACCCGCGCCGGGTGCGGCTGCTGCTGGCCAAGCTGGTGGTGATCGGCCCGGTCGCGGCGCTGCTGGCGCTGGCCACCCTGCTGTTCGACATGGTGGCCGTGCACCTCGCGCTGCCGGACGGCGTCACGGTGGCGGCCTGGGCGGACCCGTCCGCACTGTCGGACCGGGTCTTCGAGGCGCTGACGGGTGCGGGGGTGTCCGGGCTGTCCGACCTGCCGGGCGTGGGCGCCCCGCTTGGGCTGGTGGCCGGCCACGGGGTGCCCGCCGCACTGCTGGCCTTCGTCCTGCTCACCGTGGTGGCGGGCTGGACCGGGGTGCTGGCCGCCTCGCTGACCCGCAGTGCCGCGGCCGGGGTGCTGCTGCTGTGCGCGCTGCCGCCGCTGCTGGAGTCCGGCGTCGCCCTGCTGCTGCGCCGCACCGGCAGGCCGTGGCCGACCCGGGCGACCGAACTGCTGCCGTTCCAGTCCGGGATCGAGTGGGCCTACGGCTGGGTGTACGGCGGTGCGCACGAGGCGGTGGCCGGGAGCGCGGCGTTGACCGATCCGGCGCTGCTCGCCGCGGTCGCGACCCCTGCGGCGCTCCTGCTGCTGGCCGCCCTGCTGGCCCAGGCCCGCCGCCGCGCCCTGTAGCGCCGCGTCGCACGGAACCGCCCGCGTCGCGCGGAACCGTCCGCGTCGCACGGAACCGCCCGCGTCGCGCGGAACCGCCCGCGCAGCGCTGGGCCCCGATGAACCGCGCTGAGCCGCTTGTGCGGGGCCGCCCGCCCGGGCCCGAGGCCGTGTCACGGGTGCGGTCCCGCCCCGGACTTCCAAGATCGACCAGCAGTGACCGTAATGCGCGGTTCTTCCTGATAAGAAGTCAATTATCCAGTCACGGTCGATCACCCTTTCGTGTGCTTTTCACGAGAATTCTCAAGCCACGCCTGCCGATCGCCGACAAAGGAGGCGTGAGTACCCTTGCGCACCCCACCATGACCCCCGCCCGTTCCGCCGAAGGGCCCATCCACGGTCCCGGCGATCTGGACCGCTTCTCGTACGCCGACCGGCCGACCCCGCCGGTGCCCCGCTGGGAGGGCGCCGAGTCGGACATCGCCCGGGTCGGCCGCAAGACCACCAGCAGCCGGGGCCGTGGTCTGCACGGCCAGCTGGTCCAGCAGCTCGGCCAGATGATCGTCTCCGGCGACCTCGGTGCCGACCGCCCGCTGGTGCCCGAGGAGATCGGCCAGCGGTTCGAGGTCTCCCGCACCGTCGTCCGCGAGTCGCTGCGCGTGCTGGAGGCCAAGGGCCTGGTCAGCGCCCGGCCGAACGTCGGCACCCGGGTCCGTCCGGTCGGCGACTGGAACCTGCTGGACCCGGACATCATCGAGTGGCGCGCCTTCGGGCCGCAGCGGGACGAGCAGCGCCGGGAGCTGTTCGAGCTCCGCTGGGCGATCGAGCCGCTGGCCGCCCGGCTCGCCTCCGGCCACGGCCGGGAGGACGTCCAGCAGCGCCTGGCCGAGCTGGTCGAGATCATGAGCCACGCCGCCTCCCAGGCCGACCTCTCGACCTACACCCGGGCCGACGCCGAGCTGCACGGCCTGGTCCTCCAGATGGCCGGCAACCGGATGCTGGAGCACCTGTCCGGGATCGTCGCCTGCGCGCTGCAGGTCTCGGGCGGTCCGGCGATCTCCTGCGAGCGCCCCACGGAGTCCTCGGTCAGCCTGCACGCCCGGCTGGTGGAGGCGCTGGGCGCCGGCGACGGCGCCGCGGGCGAGGTCGCGATGCGGGCGCTGCTCACCGTCCATCCCGAGATCGAGCCCTCCGTTCCCGCGCCCAGGGAGCACTGAACGGGCTGTTTTCCACGAGCGGAGGCGCCGGACGGCGGCGGCCCGCTCCGCCCGGGCCCTCCGGCCGCACCGCGCGGCGCAGCCGGGGGGCTTCCGCATGCCGCCGTCCCACCGGGCAGAGCCGGCGGAGGCCGCGTGGCCCGAGGGGCGGAGTCCCCAGGGGGGCGAACCGCCGGGAGCGGCCCGGCGAATGCGGGCGGCGAATGCGGGTGGCGAAAGCGGGCCCACGTCGGACTTGTCCATGACAATAGATTCACCGGTGAGTGCGCGATGATGGAACCGGCTCCGGGTTGCGGGCGCCGGATGGTGTGACCCGCGACACGAAGGCCATGCGTAACACTTGACGAGTAGCAGCGATGTGTCCTGAGCGGAAGCAGCTCCGGAATACTCCAACATGTCAGAATGCTGTGTTGGTCCGCGGCGCTGCTGCCGTCCTGCAAACCCAGTCCTCAAGCCCGAGTCGGTCGGAATCGACACCGCGCGTCCGACGCGCGATCTCCTTCCCCGCCCGCTCGGGCGGCCGGTACGGGTTCGAGATCCACTCATCGTCCGAGAGGTTGTTCGTGTCGGCCAGCACATCCCGTTCGCTTCCCCCCGAGATCGCCGAGTCCGCGGCTCTGCTGGCTCTCATCGAGCGGGGCAAGGCCCAGGGGCAGATCGCCGGTGACGACGTGCGCCAGGCGTTCGAGGCGGACCAGATCCCGGTCACCAAGTGGAAGAACGTCATGCGCAGCCTCAATCAGGTGCTGATTGAGGAGGGCGTGGACCTCATGGTCAGCGCGGCCGAACCGGCCGGCGCCAAGCGCAAGAGCGTTGCTGCCAAGAGCCCCACCAAGCGCACCGCCACCAAGGCTGTCACCACCCGGACCCCGTCGGCCCCGACCAAGCCGCCCGTGCGGATCGCCCCCGGCGCTCCCGTCGCGGCTCCGGCCGTCGTCGCCGCCGCGGCCACGGCTCCCACCGTCTCCGCCGAGATCACCGTCGAGGAGACGACCGGCGTCGTCGCCGGGGTGAAGGCGGCTCCCGCCAAGAAGGCCGCGCCGGCCAAGAAGGCCGCCGCCAAGAAGACCGCCGCGCCGGCCAAGAAGGCCGCCGCCAAGAAGACCGCCGCCGGCAAGACCGCCAAGGGCGACGAGGAGCTGCTCGGCGAGGAGGAGCTGCTCGAGGACGTCGCGCTGCCCGGTGACAAGACCGAGGCCGAGGGCACCGGTCCGGAGGAGGAGTCGGAGGGCTTCGTCCTCTCCGACGACGACGAGGACGACGCGCCGGCCCAGCAGGTCGCCGTCGCCGGCGCCACCGCCGACCCGGTCAAGGACTACCTGAAGCAGATCGGCAAGGTCCCGCTGCTCAACGCCGAGCAGGAGGTCGAGCTCGCCAAGCGCATCGAGGCCGGTCTGTTCGCCGAGGACAAGCTCTCGGCCGCCGACAAGCTCGCCCCGAAGCTCAAGCGCGAGCTGGAGATCATCGCCGAGGACGGCCGCCGGGCCAAGAACCACCTGCTGGAGGCCAACCTCCGTCTGGTGGTCTCGCTGGCCAAGCGCTACACCGGTCGCGGCATGCTCTTCCTGGACCTGATCCAGGAGGGCAACCTCGGTCTGATCCGTGCGGTCGAGAAGTTCGACTACACCAAGGGCTACAAGTTCTCGACCTATGCCACCTGGTGGATCCGCCAGGCGATCACCCGCGCCATGGCCGACCAGGCCCGCACCATCCGCATCCCGGTGCACATGGTCGAGGTCATCAACAAGCTGGCCCGCGTCCAGCGCCAGATGCTCCAGGACCTGGGCCGCGAGCCCACCCCGGAGGAGCTGGCCAAGGAACTCGACATGACCCCCGAGAAGGTCATCGAGGTCCAGAAGTACGGCCGTGAGCCGATCTCGCTGCACACCCCGCTGGGCGAGGACGGCGACAGCGAGTTCGGTGACCTGATCGAGGACTCCGAGGCGGTCGTGCCGGCCGACGCGGTCTCCTTCACCCTGCTCCAGGAGCAGCTGCACTCGGTGCTGGACACCCTGTCCGAGCGCGAGGCGGGCGTGGTCTCGATGCGCTTCGGCCTGACCGACGGCCAGCCGAAGACGCTGGACGAGATCGGCAAGGTGTACGGGGTCACCCGTGAGCGCATCCGCCAGATCGAGTCGAAGACCATGTCGAAGCTGCGCCACCCGTCGCGCTCCCAGGTGCTGCGCGACTACCTGGACTGATCGACGGCAGTCGTTCCACGCGAAGGCCCGGAGCCGCACGGCTCCGGGCCTTCGCGGCTGTCCGGGCCCGGGCGTGTCAGCGTCCGGGTGCTGGTTGTCGCTCGTCCGGGTGGCGGCGCGGCGGGAAGTGGTCGCACGGTGTAGCCGGTCACCTACGCTGTGCCGGTTGCCTGCTTCCGAGCCTCCTGGAGTCACGGTGCCGACCGAGCCGGACCGCACTGACCTGCCGACGCCCATCCTGTTTCCGGCAGACCTCGCCGATCCGGCCGATCCGGCCGTCGGCCGGGCGGGCCGCCGCCGCAGGGCCGCCGTGCTGGCGCTGCTGGCCGCCGTGCCCGTCCCGCTGGTCGCCCTCGGCGGCGCGGCGCCGGCCGAGGCCCAGCGCCGGGTGGTCGGCGGCACGGCGGCGAGCACCGAGGACCACCCGTGGATCGTGGCGCTGTCCAGCCGCCAGCAGTTCGGCAGCGGCCGTTCCGGCCAGTTCTGCGGGGGCGCGCTGGTCACCCCGACCAAGGTGGTCACGGCCGCGCACTGCTTCTACGACGAGGGCAAGGGCCGGGTGGAGCGGCCGGGCCTCAAGGTGATCGTCGGCCGGGACGACATGCGCGGCACGGCCGGCCGCGAGGTGGCGGTGCGGTCGGTCTGGATCCACCCCGACTACTCCTTCGACGCGAACATGAACGACGTCGCGGTGATCACCCTGGCCGAGTCCCAGGGCGCCCGGCCGGTGGTCGAGCTGGTCGGCCAGGGCGAGACGGCGCCGTACCTGGCCGGGACCACGACGCAGGTGTACGGCTGGGGCGACACCACCGGGCGGGGCGACTACTCGCCCACGCTGCGCGGGGTGTCCGTGCCGATCGTGCCGGACGGGGCCTGTGCGCAGGCGTACCCGGGCGGGCGGGACGGAAAGTTCGACGCCCGGGGCATGGTCTGCGCGGGCGAGGAGCGGGGCGGCAAGGACGCCTGCCAGGGCGACAGCGGCGGCCCGATGATCGTCGAGGGCCGGCTGGTGGGCCTGGTGTCCTGGGGGACGGGCTGCGCCGAGGCGGCCCACCCGGGTGTCTACACCAGGGTGTCCTCGGTCGCCGACGCGGTGCGCTCGGTCCTGTGAACGCCCGCGGACGCGGTGTGCCCGGTGCCGCGGACGTCGCGGTGGGTGTGCGCCCGGTCACGTGCTGACGCCGGGTTCTGACGCGGCGTCGGCAGTCGTGGCCGGGCTGTCACCGGACCCGGGAGGGTGCCCGGGGGTACAGCAGAGCCGGGCGGCCGGCCCCCGAGGGGGTCAGCCGCCCGGCCCACCGGTCGCGCGCGGTGCACGACCGGACACAGCTCGACGCCGGCTGCTGGTTTTGGCGCCCGGGATCAGCGCTCGTCTTCGGTCGCCGTGGCGGTGGTCGTGGTGAGACGGCCGCTCTCGTCCTGTATCTCCACGGCGATCTTCTTGAGCTCGGGCTCGAACTTCCGGCCGTGGTGGGCGCAGAAGAGCAGCTCTCCGCCGCTGGCGAGTACGACGCGCAGGTAGGCCTGGGCGCCGCAGCGGTCGCAGCGGTCAGCCGCGGTCAGCGGGCTCGCAGGGGTCAGAACAGTAGTCACGTCGCCTCTTCTCTAGCTCGACGAGCTGTCGTACCAGGGTCAACATCCAACCAGGCCGAAAACGTTCCCGCTCGTGGCTTTTCTTCTCTGAGGATTCTGCTGTGTTGATGAGGACGTGCCCCGGGCGTCGGTGGTTCATGCGTGCCGATTCCCGGGATCCGCCCGTCGCTCGAACGCCCGATCGGGATCGGGTACGAGGTCCGCGTAGCATAATCCTCTGCCGGGTTGGAGCATAAGCCCCGCCCCGGGCCCCGGTAGCCTGCATAACGGCAGTTCCGGAGCCTGTGCCGGGTCCCACGATCCGCCAGGACCGGTGGTACCGGGAGGAGATGGCGCCCCCGGGGTCCGTACCCGGGTGCGGTGCTTGTTCGCGCAGCGCGTACAAGCTGCGCGGGGCCGGCCCGTCGTGCTGTGCACCCGGCGCAGGGGCTCGGGCACGCAGGGCGACGGGTGTCGGTGCGGCGTGCTGCACTGGCGTTTGGTCCGGATGCGTCCGGATGTGACCGATGAGACAGAACTTCACCGAGGAGAGTGCCGCGTGAGTGCCGAAACGACCGTGCCGTCCGCGCTGCTGGCCGGCGACGACGGTTCCAACTACACCGCGCGGCACCTGCTCGTCCTGGAGGGCCTGGAGGCGGTCCGCAAGCGCCCCGGCATGTACATCGGCTCGACCGACAGCCGCGGTCTGATGCACTGCCTCTGGGAGATCATCGACAACTCCGTCGACGAGGCGCTCGGCGGCTACTGCGACCGCATCGACGTCGTGCTGCACCCCGACTCCTCGGTCGAGGTCCGGGACAACGGGCGCGGCATCCCGGTCGACGTCGAACCCAAGACCGGGCTGTCCGGCGTCGAGGT
This sequence comes from Kitasatospora sp. NPDC054768, assembly GCF_053612025.1. Lineage (NCBI taxonomy): Bacteria > Bacillati > Actinomycetota > Actinomycetes > Kitasatosporales > Streptomycetaceae > Kitasatospora > Kitasatospora sp. NPDC054768. The sequence continues at coordinate 1,869 of NZ_JBSHBN010000014.1, read as the reverse complement.
CGTGATGACCAAGCTGCACGCCGGCGGCAAGTTCGGCGGCGGCTCCTACGCGGCCTCCGGCGGCCTGCACGGCGTCGGCGCCTCGGTCGTCAACGCGCTCTCCGCCCGCCTCGACGTCGAGGTCGACCGCGGCGGGCACACCCACGCGATCAGCTTCCGCCGCGGCACCCCCGGCCTCTTCACCGAGACCAGCCCGGACGCGCCCTTCGAGCCCGGCAACGGCCTGACCAGGGCCCGCAAGGTGCCGAAGACCCGCACCGGCACCCGGATCCGCTACTGGGCCGACCGGCAGATCTTCCTCAAGGACGCCAAGCTCTCCCTGGAGACGCTGCACAGCCGCGCCCGGCAGACCGCCTTCCTGGTCCCCGGCCTCACCATCGTGGTGCGTGACGAGCGGCTCACCGAGAGCGAGAAGGTCGAGGAGAGCACCTTCCGCTTCGACGGCGGCATCGCCGAGTTCTGCGAGTTCCTGGCCCCCGACAAGCCGGTCTGCGACGTGGTGCGGCTGCACGGCGAGGGCACCTTCAAGGAGACCGTGCCGGTCCTGGACGACCTCGGGCACATGACCCCCACCGAGGTCACCCGTCACCTCGGTGTGGACATCGCGCTGCGCTGGGGGACCGGCTACGACACCACACTGCGCTCCTTCGTCAACATCATCGCCACCCCCAAGGGCGGCACCCACGTCACCGGTTTCGAGCGCTCGCTGGCCAAGACGGTCAACGAGGCGCTGCGCGCGGGCAAGCTGCTGCGCGTCGCCGAGGACGACATCACCAAGGACGACGCCACCGAGGGCCTCACCGCGGTGGTCACCGTCCGGCTCGCCGAGCCGCAGTTCGAGGGCCAGACCAAGGAGGTGCTCGGCACCTCGGCGGCCAACCGGATCGTCGCGGCCGTCGTCGCCAAGGAGCTCAAGGCCTTCCTGACCTCGGCCAAGAAGGACCAGAAGCTCCAGGCCCGGGCCGTGCTCGACAAGGTCGTCGCGGCCGCCCGCACCCGGGTCGCCGCCCGGCAGCACAAGGAGGCCCAGCGCCGCAAGACCGCGCTGGAGACCAGCTCGCTGCCCGCCAAGCTGGCCGACTGCCGCAGCGACGACGTCGACCGCAGCGAACTGTTCATCGTCGAGGGGGACTCCGCGCTCGGCACCGCCAAGCTCGCCCGCAACTCCGAGTTCCAGGCGCTGCTGCCGATCCGCGGCAAGATCCTCAACGTGCAGAAGGCCTCGGTGAGCGACATGCTCAAGAACGCCGAGTGCGCCGCGATCATCCAGGTGATAGGGGCCGGCTCGGGCCGCACCTTCGACATCGACCAGGCCCGCTACGGCCGGGTCATCTTCATGGCCGACGCCGACGTCGACGGTTCGCACATCCGCACCCTGCTGCTCACCCTCTTCCACCGCTACATGCGGCCGATGGTCGAGCAGGGCCGGGTCTTCGCCGCCGTGCCGCCGCTGCACCGGATCGAGCTCACCAGCCCCAAGCGCGGCCAGGAGAAGTACCACTACACCTACTCCGACGCCGAACTGCGCTCCACGCTGCTGGAGTTCCAGCGCAAGAACCAGCGCTGGAAGGAGCCGGTACAGCGTTACAAGGGCCTGGGCGAGATGGACGCCGACCAGCTGGCCGAGACCACCATGGACCCGCGCCACCGCACGCTGCGCCGGATCAACCTGGGCGACCTGGAGCAGGCCGAGAGGATCTTCGACCTGCTGATGGGCAACGACGTCGCCCCCCGCAAGGAGTTCATCGTGGACTCGGCGGCCACCCTGGACCGCTCCCGCATCGACGCCTGATCCCGGCCGTGGGGGGGGGGGGGGGCCCCCCACCGGGTCGGCCCGCCCCCCACCGCCGGGGGAGGCGAGGCTGGGGC